>JARXKO010000038.1 GCA_030271595.1 Pseudomonadota bacterium
CGGTGCTCGCCGCCGGCCGCCGGGGCCTCAGCATCTCGCGCTACAAGGGCCTTGGTGAAATGAACGCCGAGCAATTGTGGGAGACCACGCTCGACCCGACCAACCGCTCCTTGCTCCGGGTCGAAGTCGTCCAGGCCGATATCGCCGACGAGATCTTCACCCGCCTCATGGGCGACGTCGTCGAACCCCGCCGCGAGTTCATCCAGGACAATGCCCTAAGCGTCGCCAACCTGGACGTGTAGGAACCAATTTGGACCGCTCAGGGTTGGCGTGTCAGTGAGCACCGGGGCCCAGATCACCGTCGCATCCTATAATATGCGCAAGGCCGTCGGTACCGACCGCAAGCGCGACCCGCATCGCGTGCTCGACGTGCTCCATGAAATCGACGCCGACATCGTCGCTCTGCAGGAAGCGGACAAACGCATTGGCGGGCGCGGGTCGGCGGTGCCGCACCAGCTGATCGACGATTATGGACTGTACAAGCCGGTCCAGCTCGGCGTGCGCCACCGGCGTCCGCTCGAAACCATGCGCAAGCACGCCGACAAATTGTTCAAGACCGACACCCGCAACATCGGCTGGCATGGCAATGCGATCCTGGTGAAGCATCATATCGGTATTCTCGACTGCGACGTGGTGGAACTGCCGACGCTCGAGCCGCGGGGCGCGGTCATGGCTGAACTGCTGGTCGGCGACATGGCGCTGCGCGTGGTCGGCATGCACCTCGACATTTCAGGCTTGTGGCGGCGGCGGCAGGTGCGCGCCATCCTCGATGCGATCGCCGCCCGGCCGCAGTCGATGCCGACGATCCTGATGGGCGATACCAATGAATGGCGGACGGTCGCCGGCTGCCTCAAGGACATCGGCCCCGATTTCCACATCGCGCCGACGGGCCCAAGCTTTCACGCGCGGCGGCCGGTCGCGGCGCTCGACCGGATCATCGTCCACCGCGATCTGAACATCGAAGCCGCGGGCGTGCACATGAGCGCCGCGGCGCGGCGCGCCTCCGACCATCTGCCGATCTGGGCGCGGGTTAGCGTCTGAAAGATGGAGCCCGTCAGCCGCCGGAAATTTTTCGATGGCGCCGGCGCTGGATCGACGAGCCGATGCCCATCGCCTCGCGATACTTGACCACCGTCCGCCGGGCGATGTCCATGCCTTTGGCCTTGAGCAGCCCGGCGATCGCATCGTCGCTGAGAATGTCCTGTTCGGCGTCGATGACGGTCTTGATCGCCGCCTTGACCGCACCGGCCGCGACGCCATCCCCATCGTCCGACGCGACCCCCGAGCCGAAGAAATATTTGAGCTCGAACAGCCCCCGCTCGCACCACAGATATTTGTTCGACGTGACCCGGCTGACGGTCGATTCGTGCATCTCGATCGCCTCGGCGATTTCGCGCAAGGTGAGCGGTTTGAGCGCCGCCACACCGCGCTCGAAAAAGCCCTGCTGGTGGGTGACGATCTCGGACACGACCTTGACGATCGTCCGCGCCCGCTGGTCGAGCGCCTTGACCAGCCAGTTGGCGCTGGCCAGGCATTCGCTCAGCCACGCCTTCGACTGCTTGTCCTGGGGCCCGGTCTTGAGTTCCTGATAATAACGCCGGTTGACCAGCACGCGCGGCAGGGTCGCGCCGTTGAGCTCGACCGCATAGCCGCTCCCGGTCTGGCGCACGAACACGTCGGGGGTGACATTGGTGTCGCCGACCTTGGCGAACTGGCAACCGGGCTTGGGGTCGTAACCGCGCAGCTCGCGGATCATGTCGGCCAGGTCTTCGTCGTCGACCGCGCAAATGCGCTTCAGATCCTGGGTCCGGCCTTTCGCCAGCAACTCCAGATTGTCGATCATCCGCGCCATTGCCGGGTCGTAGCGGTCGGCCGACTTGGCCTGGAGCGCGAGGCATTCGGCGAGCGAGCGAGCGCCGACCCCGGGCGGCTCGAGGTTCTGGACCAGCGCCAACGCCTGCTCGACCAGCGCCAGCGGCGCGCCCGTCGCCGCCGCGATATCGCCGAGCGGGACGGTCAGATAGCCGGTCTCCTCGATCATCTCGGCGATCATCCGGGCGAGGTTGCCGGCCGCGCCGGAGGCCCCGTGGAGCTGGCCGATCAAATGCTCGGACAAGGATCCCGCGGCATATTCCAGACGGTCGAAGTCGAACCCT
The DNA here is from genome assembly GCA_030271595.1 of Pseudomonadota bacterium. Taxonomy (GTDB): domain Bacteria; phylum Pseudomonadota; class Alphaproteobacteria; order Sphingomonadales; family Sphingomonadaceae; genus Sphingomicrobium. The sequence continues at coordinate 2,157 of JARXKO010000038.1, forward strand.
TCGCCGCTTGCGCCCGATCCCCCGACATCACCGAGGTCGCTGAAGCTGTCGGTCTCGAGCGCTTCGCTGTCCCAGTCGCGGTCGAGCGGGCGGTCGTCCTCGGCCCGGGCGAGAATGAGATCGTCGGCTCCGGGACCCTCGGGCGGATCGCCGGACTCCTCGTCTTCGGCTCCCGCTCCATCGGACGACGCTTCTGCGATCGGCGCCTCGCCGCCGTCATCGTCATCGCGCGATTCGAGCAGCGGATTCTTCGCCAGTTCCTCGGCGAGATAGGCTTCGAGCTCGAGGTTGCTGAGCTGGAGGAGCTTGATCGCCTGCGCCAGCTGGGGCGTCAGCACCAGCGACTGGCTCTGCCTGATGCTTAGGCTCGGCCCAAGTCCCACCGCGTCCGCCGCTACAGCGCGAAGCTCTCGCCGAGGTACAGGCGCCGGACTTCCTGGTCGGCGACCAACGCTTCGGGAGTACCCTGGAACAGGACCTGGCCATCGTAAATGATGCAGGCGCGATCGACGATGTCGAGCGTCTCGCGGACATTATGGTCGGTGATGAGGACGCCGATGTCGCGCTGCTTCAATTCGCGCACCAAGTCGCGGATGTCGGAGATCGAGATCGGGTCGATGCCCGCGAACGGCTCGTCAAGCAGCATGATCGAGGGGTCGGCGGCGAGCGCCCGAGCAATTTCGCACCGCCGCCGCTCGCCGCCCGACAGCGACATCGCCGGCGAATCCCGCAACGCGGTCAACCCGAACTCGCCGAGCAATCGTTCGAGCCGGGCGCGGCGCGCGTCGCCATTGCGTTCGCTGACCTCAAGCACGGCGCGGATATTCTCCTCGACCGTCAGCCCGCGGAAGATCGACGTCTCCTGGGGCAAATAGCCAAGGCCGAGGATCGCCCGCCGATACATCGGCAATTCTGTGATGTCCTGGTCGTCGAGAAAGATGCGCCCGCTGTCCGGCTTGACCAGCCCCATGACCGAATAAAAGCAGGTCGTCTTGCCGGCGCCATTGGGGCCGAGCAGTCCAACCACTTCACCGCGGCGGACGCTGAGCGAGACATCGTGGAGCACCGCGCGCCGGTCATAAGCCTTGGCGATCGAGCGCACGTCGAGGCCGCCGCTCGCCAGCTGCTCTTCGCTTGCCAATCGGGCGAAGGTCGCCGCGTCGTTCATCGCCGGTCAGTTGCCGCCGCGTTTGGGGACCGTGAAATGCCCCGTCACCCGCCCGCCGCTCTGGTTGACGCCGGGCGGGCCGCCGTCGACCACCGCCCGGCCGCTGTCGAGGTCGATGGTCAGCCGCTGGCCAAAAATCTGGTTGGGCCCGCGGGTCAGCTGGACGTCGCCGATAAGCGTGATCAGCTTGCGGTTGAGGTCGTAGATTCCGAAATTGCCCTTGGCCTTTTCCGACGGGCTGGTGACGACCACGCCGCCGGCCGCGTCGAGCCGCTGGATCTGGACCCCGCCATTGTTCGAATAAGCGACCGTCAGGCGCTGGGTGTCGAGCGCCAGTTCATTCTGGCGCACATGAACGTTGCCGGCGAAAATCGCGCGGTCGGCTCGGTCCTGGACCTCGATGCGGTCGGCGCTGACATCGACCGGGGCATTGCTGTCATGACCCTTCAGCGCCGAAGTTCCCGCCGATTGCGACTGGGCAAGGGCGGCGCTGGCCGACGCGGCGGCGATTGCGATGATCAGGCGGGAGGCACGCATCTTGCTTATCTGACCGCCCCTTGCTCGATTTTCAAGCGAGCACCGCCATCGAGGGTCACGCTCCGCTCGCCAAGATCGGCCCTGAGCCGGCCGGCCTGGAACGGGCCCAGCTTGATCCGGCCGCTGACCGGGCCAGCGCTGGCCAGGCTGCGGCTCTTGAAATCGACCGTCACATCGCGAGTCTGGAGGTTGTAGCCGTCGGGCCCGACGACCTGAACCGGCCCCTGGATCAACATCTGCTGGAGATCGATATTATAGCGCGCGGCGTCGGCCGCGATCTTGAGCGGCCCTTGGACCAACGCGAGTTCGGCGAACAGCCCTTCGATATCGACCACCGGCACGTTCGACGTCGGCTGGACCGCGCGCTTGGCCGACACGGTGAAATGCTGGCCCTTGTCGTCGATCCCGGAGTACCGCGCTGCTTCGACCCGCATCCGTTCGGGCGCCGTCGCGACCTTTTTCTTGTCGAGGATGAAGCTGACGTCGCCGCCGCGATCGAGCGGCGCGACGGCGAGTATTGCGACCAGCACGCCGACCGCGCTTGGGAGCGCGATCTTGGTCCAGTGAATGACCCGGTCGTGGGCGCCACCGGGCAGCGCCCAGCGCTGTTTCGATGCGCGCTCGCGGGTGGCTGTGTCGGACATCAGCCGTCGTGGGCGAAGATGTCCTGCTCGGGCCAGCCGGCGAGGTCGAGCCGGGCGCGAGCGGGAAGGAAGTCGAAACAGGCCTGGGCGAGCTCGGTGCGGCCTTCGCGTTTGAGCCGCTCGTCCAGCTTCTCCTTAAGCGCGTGGAGGAAGCGGACGTCGCTCGCGGCATAGTCGCGCTGGGCTTCGCTCAATTCCTCGGCCCCCCAGTCGCTGGTCTGCTGCTGCTTGCTGATTTCGTGGCCGGTCAATTCCTTGACCAGATCCTTGAGCCCGTGGCGGTCGGTGTAGGTACGCACCAGCCGCGACGCCGTCCTGGTGCAATACAGCGGCGCCGCCATGATCCCGAGATAGGCCTGGATGAGGCCGATATCGAAGCGCGCGAAATGGTACAGCTTGAGTCGCTCGGGGTCGGCGAGTAGCGCTTTGAGCCGCGGCGCGTCATAGCCCGATCCGGCCTTGAAACGGACCAGATGTTCGTCGCCCCGGCCATCGGACAATTGGACCACGCACAGCCGGTCGCGGTGCGGGTGAAGTCCCATGGCTTCAGTATCGACGGCGATCGGTCCGTCGGCGAAGGTCACGCCCTCGGGCAAGTCCTGCTCATGGAAATGGACGGCCATTCTGTCTCCTGTAACGCGGCTTCATCGATGCCTTAGTCCGACTGGCTAGGGGCAAGCCAGCCCCGGCCGATGGAATCATCTAGGATAGCGACAATTTTTCGAGTAAGGGCGCGAATTGGTGCGTGAGTGGTTTCGCACCTCGACCGAGTTGCGCCTGTTGGCCCGAGCGCATTGGTTTGGTGGCTTCGGGCAGAAAGAAGTGCGGACAGTTCATGGGTTTCGACAGAGGGCGCAAGGGGGATCGCGGTGGCCGCGGCCGCGACAAGCGCGACAATTTCGGCGGCGACGAAAATTTTGGTGATCAGGCGGGAGTGCAGGACCGCGGTGGCTTCGGCAACCGCGGCGGCTTCGGCGATCGGCCGGCCGGTCCCGGTGGCGGCAGTAGCTATGGCGACCGCGGCGGCTTCGGCGGCGGCCCTCCGGGCGGCGGCGGTGGCTATCGCGGCGGCGGCGGCCCTCCGGGCGGTGGCGGTGGCTTCCGTGGTGGCGGTGGCGGTGGCGGCGGCGGCGGAATGCCGCCCCAGGTGGTTGGCGAAGGCAAGGGCATCGTCAAATTCTTCAACCCGCAAAAGGGCTTTGGCTTCATCGTCCGCGATGACGGCGGGGAAGACGTGTTCGTCCACATTTCGGCGGTCGAACAGGCCGGCCTCAGCGATCTCGCCGACGGTCAGCCGCTCGAATTCACGCTCGTCGATCGCGGCGGCAAGGTTTCGGCGACCAACATTCGAATCGATGGCGAGCCGATCGCGGTCGAGCGCGCAAGCGCCGCTCCGCAGCGCCAGCTGACCGGCGAGAAAGCGACGGGCACGGTCAAGTTCTTCAATTCGATGAAGGGCTTTGGCTTCATCCAGCGCGACGACGGCCAGCCCGATGCGTTCGTTCACATTTCGGCGGTCGAGCGCGCGGGCATTGCGACGCTCAACGAGGGCGACAGGCTCGAATTCGAGCTCGAGGTCGATCGCCGCGGCAAGCACGCGGCCGTGAACCTGCACGCAATCAGCTGATTTCAGGGTTCTGACATCAGGGGGAGGAAGGGCCGGCGGGAAACTGCCGGCCCTTTTCGTTGGCGCCAGGCAAGGACTATTGCGCCCGAGCGTAGAATGAGGCGAGGTCGGCTTTGAGCTGCTTGGCCGAAGCCGGATCGATATACATCATGTGCCCGGCCGGATAATACACATAGCTGATGTTGGCCGCGACCGACGGCTCCAGCGCCATGTGGCCAATCTCGTAATCGGCGCCGCCGAATGGCGTGGCGAGGTCGTAAAGACCATTGACCGAAAGCAATTTCAGGCGCGGATTCTGGCGCATTGCAGCAGCCAGGTCGACGCTGGTGTCCGCTGCCAGCTGCGGACCCTGCGCCGACTTGTGCTGGAAATTCCAGTCTTCGCCAATGCCGCCGTAATTATTGGGGCGGTAGCTAAGCGGGGTCTGGTAGCCGAGGTCGCGGAACAGATAATCGTTGAGCGCGCCGACGAACCCGCCTGAAATCGCAGCCGCCTGCGGGTCGTAGCTCGGCGATTCGCCGGCGGCGTCGCCTTCGGTCCCGACGTAACGCGAATCGATCCGCCCGATGACCTGGCGGCGGTCGCGCAGCAGCTCGCGCTGAAAGCGGTCGGGACCGACGCGCAGGTTGGACCGCAGGATATAGTCGGGCGACAGGCCGGTCAGCCGCGCCATGGCCGATGCGATCGACTGCTTCTCCTCGGGGCTGATGGAATCGCCTTTTTGCAATGCCGAGGCATAGGGGCCGCTGGCGAAGGCCTTGGCCTCGGCGACAAGGCTCATCAACTCGGGCTTGGGCTCGATCTTGCCGTGGTACCAGGCGTCGGTGGCGTAGGTGGGGAGGAAATTGACCAGCATCTGATCGCCCGAAAAGTCGGCGAAATTGAGCACCGTCGAGACCAGGACGATGCCGTTCAGCTGGACACCCTTGTCGGCGAGCGCGCTCGACAATGCGCCCGAGCGCAAGGTGCCGTAGCTTTCGCCGATCAGGAATTTGGGGCTGTTCCAGCGGCCATATTTGCTGAGGTAGCGCTGGATCGTACGGCTGAACGCGTCGGCATCCTTGTCGACCCCGAAGAAGTCCTTGGGCTCGGCCTTGCCCAGCGGGCGCGACAGGCCGGTCGTCGGGGCGTCGATAAATACCAGATCGGTGACGTCGAGCAGGGTGTCGGGATTGGGTCCGTAGCGGAACGGCGGTCCGGCGATGGTTTCGGGAATCGACGCATCGACCTTGATCGGTCCGAATGAGCCCATGTGCAGCCACATGGACGAGGAGCCTGGGCCGCCATTGAACAGAAAGCTCACCGGCCGCGCCCGGCCGTTCGCCGACGGGATGGTGTAGGCGGTGTAGAACATGCTCGCGATCGGGGCGCCGTCGTCGTTGCGGATGGTCAGCGTCCCCGGGGTCACGGTGTAGCCGAGCTTGCCGCCGTGAAACGGGATCGATCGCTTTTGCGGCTGGGCGCTTTCGACGACGCTTGCAGCCGCGACATCGGGGTCGGGCTTGGCCGCTTCGGTTTTGGCCAAGGGTGCGGCCGGCATGTCACCGGCTGCAGGGGAGTCGGCGGCGAAGGCGGCCGAGGACAACAATATGGCCAGCGCGAATACAGACGAACGCATCGATTAATTTCCCTTCATCGGAATGGAATGGCCTTCGACCATGACATAATCGACGTGCTGAACCGCTGCCGGATCGACCAGCGGGTCGCCCTGGACTGCAATCAGATCGGCATATTTGCCGATGTCGAGCGTTCCCGTCTGCGCCGACAGGTTCATCAGGTCGGGGCCGCCCTTGGTCGCGGCGATGAGCGCGTCGCGCGGGGTCATCCCGCCCTTGGTCACCATCAATGCCAGTTCCTGGCCTGCGTCCTTGTGCGGAGCGACCGCCGAATCGGTGCCGAGTGCGATCTTGACGCCGTTGCGATAGGCCAGGTTGAGGCCCTTGCCCCAGGCGTCGATGGTCATCCGCGTCTTGTCCTCCATCGCCGGGGTCAGCTTGCCGGTGCCGAGCAGCCCCTTGATCCCGGAGAACGCCATCAGCGTCGCCGAATAATAGGTCCCGTGCGCCTTCATCGCCTGCGCCCCGGCCTGGTTGAGGAAGGTCCCATGCTCGATCGAGTCGACGCCGGCATTGGTCGCGGCGATGATCCCTTGGGTGCCGTGGGCATGGGCGGCGACCTTGAGGTGCATGGCGTGCGCCATGTCGACGATCGCCTTCATCTCGGCGTCGGTGAAATGCTGCTCAAGGCCCATCGCACCGGGGTCAAGAACGCCGCCGGTGGCCATGATCTTGATCACATCGACACCGGCCGCCGCGAGCCCACGGACGACCCGCTGGCATTCCTCGGCCCCGGTGCACACCGACGGATTGAGATGAGCGTCGTTGATCGCCGCGGCCAGTTCGGGCGGCAGGCCGGCTGCCTGGTCGGCATGGCCGCCGATGATCGACAGCGGCGCTCCCGCTACCTTGATCCGCGGTCCCGGGAAGCGCCCTTCGGCGACGGCGTCGCGGACCGCGATCACGGCGCTGGTGTCGCCGCCGAGATCGCGCACGGTGGTAAAGCCGGCCCGCGCCATCTCGAGCGCGTGGGTAAGGCCCAGGGTCACCGCATATGCGGTCGAATATTTCTGGGTGTACCGTGCGTACCACGGCTCCCCGCTGTTGAGTGACAGATGGACGTGGACGTCGGTCATGCCCGGCATCACCGTGTCCGACCGCATGTCGACGATGGTGGCGCCGGCGGGCGCGACGGCACCGCTTTCGATTGCCGTGATGCGGCCATCGGTGACGATCACCGTCGAAGGACCGAGCGCCGGCTTCGCGGCATCGACGATCAGGCGCCCGGCCTGAATTGCAAAGGTTTCGGCCTGCGCTGCGCTCGCCAGCATGAGCGCGGCCACCCCAACGACAAATTGCTTGTTCATGTGCTGCCCTTCCCCGAGTCGAGGGCGGGACTTTAGGCAGTTGGCGTCAGGTCACAAGCGCGTTCAAGGCGGCGATCGTGTCGGCCTCGGCGGCGGGCTTGTCGGTGCGGATTCTACTGATCCGCGGGAAGCGCATGGCAAGCCCCGACTTATGCCGCTTGCTGGCGTGGATCGAATCGAAGGCGACTTCGAGCACCAGGCTCTTGTCGACCTCGCGCACCGGACCGAACCGTTCCAGCGTGTGGCCGCGAACGAACTTGTCGAGCCACTTCAATTCTTCATCGGTGAACCCGAAATAGGCCTTGCCGACGGGCAGCAATTCCCCGCTTCCCGTCCACGCGCCGAAGGTGAAATCGGAATAGAAGCTGGAGCGCTTGCCCGACCCGCGCTGGGCGTACATCAGCACGCAATCGGCGGTCAGCGGATCGCGCTTCCATTTATACCACAGCCCGGTTCGGCGGCCCGCGACATAGGGGCTGTCGCGGCGCTTGAGCATCAGTCCCTCGATCGCTTCGTCGCGGGCTTGGCCGCGCATCGCTTCGAGGCTTTCGAAACTGTCCGCCTCGATCAGTTGCGACAGGTCGAAGCGCTCGGGATCGAGGCCGGCGACATACGCTTCGAGCCGGGCCCGGCGATCGCTCCACGGCAGCGCGCGCACATCCTCCTCGCCGTAGAAGAGGATGTCATAGAGGCGGACGAAGGCCGGCGCCTCGCTCAGCATCTTCTTGCTTACACTCTTGCGCCCAAGCCTTTGCTGGAGGGCGTTGAAGCTCGCCGCTGCACCGCCATGAACGCCGGCGACGCCCTGGCCGATCCCGCGCACCAGCAGCTCCCCGTCGAGCACACCGCGCGTCGCAAACGCCTCGGCGATGTCGGGGAAGCTCATCGAAATATCGTCGCCGGTGCGGCTGAACAGCCGGGTTTCGCCGCCGGCATGGACCAATTGGATGCGGATCCCGTCCCACTTCCACTCGGCCGCA
>JARXKO010000039.1:0-7311 GCA_030271595.1 Pseudomonadota bacterium
AAGGCGTCGGCCTGCCAGCTTGCGCCCATCACCCGGCTCATCAGCATTTCGCGGGCGAAGCCGGCGATCCGGCTGACCATGGTCAGCCCGCCGATGGTGCCGGTGGCCTTGTGCAGGTTCATCGGCTGGGTCGCCGCCGCTGTTCGGAGGTCAGGAGTCGGTCGGGGTGTCGGCCGGCGCCGGGCTGTCGGCGCCCGCTTCGCCGGCGGCATCCTGGGCCGCCTGAAGCTGGGCCATGTAAGCGCCGGCGAAATCGATCGGGTCGAGCAGCAGCGGCGGGAAGCCGGCCCCGGCGACGGCATCGGCGACGACCTGGCGGGCAAACGGGAAAATCAGCCGCGGCGCTTCGATGAGGAGGAATGGGCCGAGCGCTTCTTCGGGAATATTGCGGAGTGCGAGCAGACCGGCATAGCTGAGATCGACGACGAAATGGATGCCCTTGGCGGAGCGCGCCGAGACATCGATCTTGAGCACGATTTCGTGAACGCCTTCGCCGACACTATCGACCTGGATATTGAACTGGACGTCGAGCGCGGCCTGGTCTTCCCACTGGAACACCTGGGGAGCGCTCGGATTTTCAACCGACAGGTCCTTGATATACTGGGCCAGGACCGAAATCTGCGGGTCGCCATTGTCACTCGCCGTGCCAGCATCGCCCGATCCGTTGGTGACCGGGGTGGTTTCCTGCTCCGCCATTATTCTGCTGTCCTTGCAATCGATTGAGTGGTGTTTGAAAAAGCCCGCGCCGGGCGCTGCCTATCGCGGCCGGCGACTAGCAGTCGCATAAATTGGGCGCAATGGCGGGCCACGCGTTGTCGACAGTTGGAATCTTCGCTCGCCGCGCATTATGTTAGGGATGCTCGGACAAGGGCCCGAAACACAGGAACAACCTTTTGACCGTCATCGTCATCCTCGCGCTGGTCGCATTGTTCGTCGGGCTTCGCCTTTACAGCGTGCTTGGCGAGCGCACCGGCCATGAGCAGCAGCAACCGATCCCAAAGGCCGCCGAGCCCGATTCGCAGCCCGCGCAACGCGTCGTCCAACCAGGCTCGTCGGGCGTGGCTGATGTCGATTCGGCCGGAATGGCGTTCGTCCCCACTGCCGGTCCCGCGGTGCGCGCGTTGCTCGCCGCCGATTCGAGCTTCGATGTCGCGCGCTTCCTCGACGGCGCCAAGGCGGCTTACCGGCTGATCCTCGAATCTTTCTGGAAAGGCGACCTCGCCGCCATTCGCGGACATGTCGACGACCATATTTACGACAGCTTCGCCAGCGCCGTCGCGCAGCGCGAAAAGGACGGGCTGAAGCTCGACAACCGGCTGGTGGCGGTCGAGCAGGCGGTCATCGCCGAGGCCTCGCTTGAGCGGAACATCGCCGCGGTCACCGTCCGGTTTGAAGCCGATATTGCCGCCGTCACCCGCGACAAGGGCGGGGCGGTGGTTGCGGGATCGCTCAGCGACGCGGTCCAGACTCGCGATTTGTGGACCTTCCGCCGCGACATCTCCCAGCGCGATCCCAATTGGCTGCTGATCGAAACCGACGAGGAAGAGTGAGCCGCGCCCTGCGCGCGTTAGCGCTGTCCGCCTTCGCACTGTTGTCCGCCTGCGCGTCGCAGCCCGCTCCGCAACCCTTGCCACCCGCGCCAGCGCCGATGCCGGTCCCCGTGCCGCCGCCAGCGCCGAATTTGCCGCCGGTGGTACCGCCGGGCCCGGATGCGCGCGCCACCGGGATGACTCTCGAACAGCCCCAGGTCATGGGCGCAGCCGAGGCCGAGCGCGCGCTCGGCGCCTTCAAGGCCAGCTGCCCGGTGCTGGTCCGGCGCCAGGACGCCTCGCGCCTGACCAATGGCGCCGACTGGCGGCCGCTGTGCGACGAGGCCGCGAGCCTCGACCCGCACTTCGCGCCGGGGTTTTTCTATTATCGCTTCGATTGGGTCAGGATCGGCGATGGCCGCGCTTTCGCCACCGGCTATTACGAGCCCGAGGTCGCGGGGTCGCGAGTGCCGCTTCCGGGCTATGCGCCGCTCCACGCCACGCCGTCCGATCTGGTCCGCTGCACGCGGCCCGACGGCAAGACCGGACGCGGGCGCATCGACCCGGCGAGCGGACAATGCGGCGAGTATTTCAGCCGCGCCGAAATCGAGGACGGGGCGCTCGCCTGGCGCGGGCTCGAACTGGCGTGGGTCGCCGATCCGGTCGAACTGTTCTTCCTTGAAATCCAGGGGTCGGGGCGGGTCCGGTTTCCCGACGGCAGTGTGATGCGGGTCGGCTATGACAGCCAGAATGGCCGCGATTATGTGGCCATCGGCAAATTGCTCCGGGATCGCGGGCTGCTCCCTCCGGGCGGGGCCAATATGCAGTCGATCAAGGACTGGATCCGGGCCAATCCCGACGCCGGCAAGGCGCTGATGCGCGAGAATCTGTCCTATGTCTTCTTCAAGGAGCTCAAGGGTCCCGGACCGCTTGGCGCTTTAGGGGTGGCGGTGATGCCCAACGGAACGGTCGCGGCCGACCCGAATTACGTGCCGCTAGGCGCGCCAGTGTTCCTCAAGCTCGACCGACCGCAAGCCAGCGGCCTGTGGGTCGCTCAGGATACCGGCGGCGCGATCAAGGGACCCAACCGCTTCGACACGTTCTGGGGCGCGGGCCCCGAGGCGGAGGCCAATGCCGGCGGCATGTCGGCCTCGGGCCAGGCGTGGCTGCTTCTGCCCAAGGGCGCCGGCCTTGGTCCGCAAGCTCGGCCCTGAAGAATCCGCGTTGTGGGAGCAGGTGGCGCGGACGATCCGCCCGCTCAAGCCGACGGACTCGGAGAAAGGCAGTCAGGAGCGCGACCAGCCGCCGCCGTTATTGCTCGATCCGATCCCGCAACTGCGCCCGGCATCGCCGCGCGCGCTCGAGCTCGGCGATGGCCTCGACGGCGGGTGGGAGCGGCGCCTGCGCGGCGGGACGATCGAGCCCGACCAGACACTCGATCTCCACGGCATGAACCTCGACACCGCCTGGGCGGCGATCGACCGGCTGCTCGACCGCGCCTGGACCCGCCGCCAGCGCGTCGTCCTGCTGGTCACTGGGCGCGAGCGGCCCGATGGCGAGCGCGGCGGGCGGGGCCGAATCCGGGCCGCGGTTCGCGACTGGCTCGCGGCGTCTCGCCACGCCCCCCACATCGCCGCGGTTCGCGCCGCTCACCGGCGCCACGGCGGGGCCGGAAGCCTCTACCTCATCCTCCGCCGAAACTGACTTTTTCTTAACCCTTCGCAGTTATCGCGAGAAGGTGAGGCGGATTAACCGTCGCCGAGGTCTATTTTTTTCGCGATGAGATCAGGTACCGCCCAAAAGATCAGCAACGCGATCCTGTCGTGCGCAGCGGGCTTTGCCTCGTTCATATTTTCCCTTAGCGCGCTTCTCTATCTTACTGAACTAGACCAGAAAATCCTGGCATCGATGGTCGCCGGCGTATTTTGCCTGATGATCAGCTACATGGCATCGGAACGTCCCAATAGCGAAAGCGCGAAGGCGCTCGCGGCGCTCGGCGAACGCCTGCTCGCGGTCGAGGATGGCGACCTTGTGTCACCGGCCCCGGCTGCGGTCCGCAAGGCCATGCCCAAGCTGGCGACCGCGGTCGACACCCTGTTCGCCGAAGTCCGCGCGTCGATCGAAAATGCCCATGCGCTGGGGATGTACGACCCGGTGACGTCGCTACCCAACCGCCTCCATTTCCGCTCGGAAGCCGACAAAATGCTGGTCGATTCCGAGGCCGGGGCGATGTCGGCGATGCTGTTCGTCGATCTCGATCGCTTCAAGACCGTCAATGACAGCCTTGGCCATGCCCGCGGCGACCAGCTGCTGATCATGGTCGCCAACCGCCTGCGGGTAGTGGTCAATGCCGAGTTCACCGGCAATAGCGCCGCGCGCCCGCTGCTCGCCCGCCTCGCGGGGGATGAATTCACAATGTACCTGCCCGCGATCGAGTCGCCCGACGAAGTCGAGCGCGTTGCCCGGCGGGTCGTCTTGGCGATTTCCGAGCCGTTCGAATTGTGCTCGCACAGCGTCGACATCGGCGCCTCGATCGGGGTCGCCATCGCGCCCGACCATGGGACGACGGTCGAATCGCTGATGCGCGCGGCCGACATCGCGATGTATTGCGCCAAATCGCGCGGCGGCGGGCAGCATTGCCTGTTCAACGCCGCGCTGGCCGCCGAGCACCAGGACAATCTCGACACCGAGCGCGCGCTCAGTGACGCCGTCCAGCGCGGCGATTTCCTGCTCGCTTTCCAGCCGCAGATGAGTCTCGTCACCGGCGCCATGGTCGGCGCCGAGGCGTTGCTTCGCTGGAATCACCCGCGCGACGGCCTGCGCCTGCCCGGAACCTTCATTCCGGTGGCCGAACGCACCGGGATCATCGCGGAAATCGGCGACTGGGTGATGGGCGAGGTCGCGGCCTTGCTCGGCCAATGGCAGCGCGACGGCTTCGCCGGCCGCATCGCCTTCAACATCAGCCCGCGCCAGGTCGAGCGGCCCGACTTCTTCGTCAAGCTCCGACAGACCTTCGGCGATGCCGGAATCCCGCTGTCGATGATCGAGCTCGAATTCACCGAGACCGCGGCGATGGAGGTCAGCGAGACGATCCTTGCCGAAGTGGCGTCTCTGCGCGCCAGCGGGGCGCGGATTTCGATCGACGATTTCGGCACCGGCTATTCGAACATCGCGCGGCTTCAGACGATGCCGATCGACCGGGTCAAGGTCGACCAGTCGCTGATCGCCGGAATCGAGACGTCGGAGAAATCACGGGTCATCGTCCAGGCGGTGATCCATCTGATCAAGGGCGTCGGCTGCGAAGTCGTCGCCGAAGCGGTCGAGACCGTCAGCCAGGCCGACATCTTGCGCGCCATGGGCTGCGACACGGTCCAGGGCTTCGTCTATTCGCCGCCGATGATGGAACGCGAATTCCTCTCGTGGACGCAGCGCGCCGAAGGCCGCGCCAAGTCGGTCGCTTAGGCCAAGGCCTTGACCAGCACCCGCTCGTAAATCCGCGCCAGCGTTTCGATATCCTCGACCGAAGCGCTCTCGTCGAGCTTGTGCATGGTTGCATTCGGCAGGCCGAAATCCACCACCGGGCACAAGGCAATCAGGAAGCGCCCGTCGGACGTCCCGCCGCTGGTCGATAGTTCGGGTTCGATCCCGGTCTCCTCGCGAATTGCCTCGACCACGATGTCGAACAGCTTGCCCGGCGGGGTCAGGAAGGCCTCGCCGGAAATGCGTGCCCTGACCGTCGCTCCGGGGGCCTCGCGCGCGGCGATTTCCTCGACCATGGCGACAAGGTCGGCCCCGCGATGAAGATTGTTGAAGCGGATGTTGAGCTGCGCCGTGGCTCCGCTCGGAATGACATTGCTCGCCGTCGTCGGAGTCGTGACCCCGGTGAATTCGAGGTTCGAAGAGGGAAATTCGTCAGTCCCGTCGTCGAGATGAACCTGATCGAGCGCGGCGATGACCCGGGCCAGCGGCGCCACCGGGTTGTCGGCTCGGTGGGGATAGGCGACATGGCCTTGGGTCCCGGGAACGTCTATCCACATATTGACCTAGCCGCGGCGGCCGATCTTGATCGTGTCGCCGAGCTGGTCGACCGAGGTCGGCTCGCCAATCAGGATCATGTCGGGGCGGATCGAGCGCTCGTTGAGCCAATCGATGATGCGCGGCGTCCCGTACGTGGCATAGCCTTCCTCGTCGCCCGTGATGAGCAGCGACAGCGTGCCCTTGCGCTGTTCGATGCGCGCGACCGCGGCGACAAAGGCGGCGATCGCGCTCTTCATGTCGTTGGCGCCGCGCCCGACCAGCCGGCCGTCGACGATCTGCCCGTCATAGGGGCCGACGCTCCAGCCATCGCCGGGCGGGACGACGTCGAGGTGGCCGGCGAAACCGAAGTGTGGTGCGTCTTCCCCGCGAATCGCGACCATATTCTCGGTTGGACCGTCCGGCGCTTCGCCCAGCACCCAGCGGTGGACGGTGAAGCCGAGCGCCTTGAGTTCCTGATCGAGCAGGTCGAACACCGCGCCGCTGGCCGGGGTGACGCTCGGGCAGTTGATCAGTGCGGCGGCAAGCGCGATGGGATCGGTCGACATCAGCGACGCCTAGCAAAGGACATGGCAATGCCCAAGATCGACCTTGCGCGAATCGAACAGACTTCCACCACCGGTTACCCGCCGCCGTTCAATGAGGCGGTCGCCGGACGGCATTACCGCCGCCTTGGCCCGGCGCTCGGGCTGAAAGATTTCAAGGTCAGCGAAGTCATGCTCGAACCCGGTGCGTGGTCGTCGCAGCGCCACTGGCACGACGGCGAGGACGAGTTCCTGGTCATGCTCGAAGGGGAAGCGGTGCTGGTCGAGGATGAGGGCCCGACGGTGATGCGTGCGGGCGACATGGTCGCCTGGGCCAAGGGCGTTCGCAACGGCCATCATCTGATCAACGAAAGCGCGGCGCCCTGCCGCTTCGTCTGCTTCAGCGGCGGGGAGGTCACCTGGGGCGAGTATTCCGACATCGACATGCAATTCCACGCCGACGGCCGCTACCGGCACAAGGACGGCACGCCTTATTGAGCGCCGCCCTCTTCATAGGCTTCGATCACCCACGGCTCGTCCTGAGCCTTGTCGACCCATTCGGCGACATGGGGCTGGGAGAGCACGGCCTTCATGTAGATGCCGGCGAAACTGGGGACGGCCACGCCATAGGTGATGAAGCGGGTCACGACCGGTGCGAACATGATGTCGGCGGCCGACCAATTGCCGAACAGGAAATCGCCGGTGCCGCCATAGCGCGCCCGCGCCTGGGCCCAGGTCTGGAGGATCCGGTCGATGTCCTGGCGGACCTCCTCGCTGAGCTCCTGCTTGGCATAGCTGCGGCGGACGTTCATCGGCAATTCGCGGCGCAGGCTGGCGAATCCCGAATGCATTTCCGCCGCCATCGAGCGGGCCATTGCGCGGGCGCCGATTTCCTCGGGCCAGTATACTTCGCGCCCGACGCGCTCGGCGAGGAATTCGATGATCGCAAGGCTGTCCCAGACGACGCAGTCGCCGTCCCACAGGATCGGCACCTTGCCGCCGCCGGGGGCGAATTCGTCACCTTCGCGCCGTTCTTCCCATTCGGCGTCGAACATCGGCACGACCAGCTCTTCGAACTCCTCGCCCGATTGCTTGACCGCGAGCCAGCCGCGGAACGACCAGCTCGAATAGGCGCGATTGCCGATGATGAGCTTGAGCACTGCTGATTGTCCTTAGGCGAAGGCGGCGGCGAGGATCGCGGTGCGCAGCTCGGCGATGCCCGC
>JARXKO010000039.1:7411-9827 GCA_030271595.1 Pseudomonadota bacterium
TTGAGCACGACCCGGCCGCGCAGGAAATCGTTGATCAGAAAGCGCCAGCGCTTGACCATGTCCTTGGGCGCTTCGGCAAAGCCGTAGCCGGGCATGTCGACCAGCCGCAGCCGCAGCGGGGAGCCGACATCGAAGAAATTGAGCTCCTGCGTTCGCCCCGGCGTGTTCGACGTCCGCGCCAGTTTGTTGCGGTTGGTGAGCGCGTTGAGCAGCGAGCTCTTGCCGACGTTCGAGCGCCCGGCAAAGGCGATTTCGGGCACGACCGGATCGGGTAGGAACTTGAGCTCTGGCGCCGATTTCAGGAACGCGATCGGGCCGGCGAACAACTTCCGCGCCTGCTCGGTCAGCTCGGCCAGTTCGGGGTCGCTGGCCTCGCTCATGTCTCGACCGGGTGGGTGTCGCTGAAGTGCAGGCCGAAGCGGCGATACAGCCACCATTGTTGGAGCAAGGTGAGGATGTTGTTGGTCATCCAATAGAGCTGCAGCCCGGCCGCGAACGGCGCCATGATGAACACCAGCAGCCACGGCATGATCGAGAAAATCTGCTGCTGCGCCGGGTCCATCGGCTGCGGATTGAGCTTCATCGTCAGCCACTGGGTGGCGCCGACCAGGATCGGCAGCACCCCGATGGCGAGGAAATGCGGCGGTGTGAAATGGAGCAGCCCGAACAGATTGACCGGGGTCAGCGGGTCGGGCGCGCTCAAATCCTTGATCCACAGAATGAATGGCTGGTGGCGCATTTCGACCGACACCATCAGCACCTTGTAGAGCGCGTAGAAGACCGGGATCTGGATGACGATCGGCAGGCAGCCGCCGGCCGGATTGATCTTCTCCTGCTGATAGAGCTTGAGGATTTCCTGCTGCTGGCGCGGCTTGTCGTCCTTGAAGCGCTCCTGGATCGCCTTCATCTTGGGCTGGACCTTGCGCATCGCGGCCATCGACTTGAACTGGCGCTGGGCGATCGGAAACATGATCATCCGCACGATCAGGGTCAGGCCGATGATCGCGAAGCCGAAATTGCCGGTCAGCCTGAACAGCACCAGAAGCAGCCCGAAAATCGGCCGCATGAACCATTCGAACCAGCCCCAGTCGATCGCCTTGCTAATCTTGGAAATGCCTTCGTCTTCATAACGGTCGAGCCACTTCTTCTCCTTGGCGCCGGCGAACAGCCGGGTCTTGCTGTCGAGGCTCTGGCCGGGGGCGAGGATCGACGGAGCGAGCGCGTAATCAGCCTGGTAGCCACCGCTCGGCGAACGGCGGAAATCGGTTGCCAGGCGCGGATTGCCGACCGGGGCCAGCGCGGTCAGCCAATATTTATCGGTAAAGCCGAGCCAGCCGCTGACATTGGCGGCTGCATTGCCCCCGGCGCCGGCCTCCTCGAGCGTTTTCCAGCTGACGTCATAATCCGCCTTGCCGTCGAACACGCCGATTGGGCCGACATGGTTGGTCCAGGTCGACAGGTCGGTGGATTTTTCGGAGCGGCTGACGAGTCCGGTCGGACGTATCGTCACCGGCTGGGCGGAGGCGTTGGTGACGATCTGGTCGATGGTGAACAAATAGCCGTCGTCGACCGCGATCTTGAGCTGGTAGCGAAGGCCGTTCGCGCCTTGCGTGGTCAGGGTCACGGGCCGGCCGGGAGCCAGGATTGTCCCGTCGGCGGTCCACACGGTGTCGAGCCCTGGCGCACCCGGGCCCGCCCAGCCGAACTGGGCGATGTAAGCGCTTCTGGCGCCAAGCGGCGAAAGCAGGCGCACCGGCTCCGAATCCTTCGCGATCGCGGTCCGCTGTGACAACAGGACGAGGTCGTCGAACTGGGCGCCCTTCAAATTGATGGAGCCCTTGAGCGACGGGGTGACGATGGCGATTCGCGGGCTTGCGCCAAGCACCGCCGATCGGTTCTTCAAGGTGCTGGGCGCGGCCGCCGGGGCCTGGCCGACGGCGACCGGCGCCGGCTGCGCCTGACCCTGTTCGACTGTGGCGGCTGGCGCCTTGGCGGTCGGGAAATAGCGCTCCGCGGCCCAGGTCCAGCCGAACAGGACAATGGCGCTGAGCGCGATCGCGATGATGAAATTCTTGCTGTCGTTCACGTCGGGAGCCTCGTCATGGAACCGGGTCGGGGCCATGGCCGCCCCAGGGATTGCAACGCAGGATTCGTGTGAGTGCCATCCACCCGCCGCGCGCCGCGCCATAGCGCTGGATTGCAGTGATCGCATAGGCCGAACAGCTTGGCTGGTAGCGGCAGCTGGGCGGAAGGACCTTCGACGGGCCCTTCTGCCACGCCTTGGCGACCAGGATCAGGGCTTTGCCGATCATGAATCGCGTAGCCGTTCGAGCGCGCTGGCGAGATCGCCGCGCAATTGCCGATAGTCGCGCTCGACTCCTCCGGCACGGCCAATCATCACATGATCGGCGCCAGC
>JARXKO010000040.1 GCA_030271595.1 Pseudomonadota bacterium
GCGATCATGCGCGAAACCGGCTGCCCGGTGGTGTTCGACGCGACCCATTCGGTGCAATTGCCGGGCGGGCAGGGGACATCGAGCGGCGGCCAGCGCGAATTCGTCCCGGTGCTGTCGCGCGCCGCGGTCGCGGCCGGCATTGCGGGGCTGTTCATGGAAACCCACCCCGATCCCGCCAACGCCTTGTCCGACGGTCCCAATGCGTGGCCGCTCGAGCGGATGGAAAGCCTGCTGACGACGCTCGTCGATCTCGACCGGCGGGTGAAGGAGGCAGGGTTCGAGGAAATGCACGGGTGAAGCCGGCGGTCTTCATCCAGGCCAATGCGCGGCAGATGATCGGCGCCAGGATTTCCGCCTACAGCTACGCCCGCAACAGCAAGCGCGCCGACGACTTCGACGTTCACATCATCGACGCGGCCGACTTTCCGCGGCTGATGCTTACCGGCCAGTCGGTCGTGCGCGGCGGCCATATCCGCGCGTGGGACCCCGATGACCTTCAGAGCTTTACCCCGCTGCGGTTTGCGCCGCCGACGCTGATGAGCTTCGCCGGCCGGGCGCTGGTCACCGATCCCGATTGCTTCGCGGTCGGCGATGTCGCCGAACTCCTGTTCGATCACGATATGGGCGGCATGGCGATCGCGGCGGTGCCACGCCCGGGGCACAATCACGACCCCGACTATATCGCGTCCTCGGTCATGCTGCTCGATTGCGCCCAGCTCGGACATTGGGATTTCGAGGCCCTGCTCGACCGGCTGTTCGCGCACGGCATGGATTATGTCGACTGGATGCAGCTCAAATATGAAAAGCGATCGACCATTGCCGCGCTGCCACCACAATGGAACAGCTTCGATAGGCTCGAGCCCGGCACCGCGATCCTCCACACCACCAAGCGGCGGACTCAGCCGTGGAAAAGCGGCCTGCCGGTCGATTATACCTTGCGCGAAAGCGGCCCGCTCGACCTTCTCCGCCGGTTCGTCAGCCGCCGCTACGAGCGGCATCCAGACCAGCGCCAGGAGGCGTTTATCTACGCATTGCTGGCCGAGATGGTCGATGGCGCTATGCTGACCAGGGACGAACTGGTGAGCGAAATGGCGGCGGATCACATCCGTCATGACAGCCTCGAGCTGATCGAGCGCTATCGCGGCTGGTCATTCATCGAACAGGTCGCCTAGCCGCTGCTTGAGCGCCGTAACGGCCAGCGCCATCGGCTCCTCGAATTTGCCGCGCTTGGGATGATCGACGGTCCCGGCCAGCCCGCGCTGCTCGATATCCGCCCAGAACCGGCGAAGGTCGCGTAGGCGCGAGGTTGCGGGATCGGGGCCAAGGCGCCTGCGGCCGCGCGCGTCGGGTTTGACCGGGATCAGCCCGACGGGCTTGCCGGTCAGCACGGCCTCCGAAATCATCGAGACGCTGTCGGCGGTGACATAATGCTCGTCGGCATCGGCCAGCGCGACCGCATAGCGGATTGCGCCCTCGTCGATCAGCACCGCTCCGGCGGCGGCGCGGACAAGCTCGAGCGCCGCTCGAGGCGTGCGCTGGCTACCGATCGCGATCAGGGTGCCGCCCAATTCGCTGGCCCGATTGGTGAGGATGCGCAGCGCCGCACCGAGCGCGGACATATCCAGCCGCCACATCGGCGCCGTGCCGCCGAGCGACAGCAGCAGATGCGGCCGCGGCCAGCGCTCGAGCATCGCTTTCTCTGCGGCGTCCGGCAGCGGCGCGGTGCGAAACCGATTGAGGGTCAGCGGCAAGCGCAGCACATTCTCGCCGTCTGGCACGGGATATTGCCGGGTCGTGATCACCAGGTCGAACAGGCGGTTGGCGGCGCGCGGATGGCCGAGGCGGACGATCCGGGTCTCGCCGTGATTCTGGCGCTTTATCCAGCGCGCAACCGGCACCGTTCGCCGGCCAATGCCAATCACCAGATCGGGCCACGGCGGCTGCAGCCAGCGGCGACTGCCGGGCGTCAAATGGCCGAGGCCTGTAGGGAAAAGCTTCATCCACAACCGCGCGAGCCGGCCGTAGCGAATGGTTCGGGTTTCGAACGGAATGCCAAGCGCTTCGCCGAGCGCGAGCAGCTGATTATTGTCGCCGCGCCGGTGGCCCAGGAGCACCCAGATCCGCGGGCTGGTCACCGCGGCCGTATTGTGCCGGGTCCGGCCGATACCAGTATTTGCTCGGGGCTGCATGCAAGGACAGCCAATTCAGGCCGGTTCGGCAACCCGCGGCTGGACGACCTTGTCGGCGAGCGTCCCGTTGAGCTCGGACAAATGGTCGAATTCGGATTCGTAGGAGGCCAGGCCCTGGCTCTGCGAGCGCAATTCGGCCTCGAGCCCGGATAATTCCGCCTCGGGCAGCAAGGCCTCGACCCGGTCCCACCCGGTCCAGCCGTCGCGCGGGCCCATGCCCAGCATCTGCCCGCGCCGCCCAGCGACCGCCGAGGTGATCCGGCTGGTCGCGCTCGACGGGCAAACGACGGTCAATTTGTGGATTGGTTCGAGCAGGTGGGGCTGAGCGGCGTGCAACGCCTCCTGCATCGCCATCCGCCCGGCCAGGCGGAAGGCGAGCTCGGAACTGTCGACGCTATGGTAGCTGCCGTCGATCAGGGTCACCGAGCAATCGACCACCGGGAAGCCGAGCGGCCCCTTGGCGGTGGCTTCACGGACTCCCTCCTCGACCGCCGGAATCCATTGCTTGGGGACCGCGCCGCCGGTGATTTTCTCATCGAACTTCAGGCCCGACCCGCGCGGCAGCGGCTTGACCTCGATGATCACGTCGCCGAACTGGCCGTGGCCACCCGACTGCTTCTTGTGACGGCCCTTCTGGGTGACCGGCCGGCGGATCGATTCGCGATAGCCGATCGTCGGCGCGTGCGACTTCACCTCGACCCCGAAGCGCCGCTTCAGTCGCGCGATGACGGTGCCCAGATGCTCGTCATTGACCCCGCGCAGGCGCAGCTCGTGATTGGCGTCGTCATGTTCGACGACCAGTGCGCAATCCTCCTCCAGCAGGCGCTGCAGCGCGCCCGACAGTTTGACATCGTCCTTGCGGTCGGCGGGCTCGATCGCCTGGGCGCAATTGCGCGCCGGGAGGGCGATGTCGACCGGCGGCGGTGTCGCACCGCTCGTCAGCCATTCGCCGGCCTTCGCCCCGTCGACCTTGGCCACGGCCACGATATCGCCATTGCGCGCGACACTGACCTTGTGGGTCTTTTCGCCTTGAACGCCGAACAAGGCGGCGAGGCGGGCATGACCCCCGTCGGCGCTCTTGAGCTCGGCGCCTTCCTTGATTTCCCCGCCAAGGGCGCGAGCCATGGCCAGCCTGCCGATCGAGCCGTGGACGATCTTGAACGCATACATCGCAGCGTCAGTGACGCCGAGGCGGCTGGCCGCGGCGGCGGGTCCGGGCACTTCGTGGCGCAGCGCTTTCAACAGGCGGCGCACGCCCCAGGAGCTGGCGGCCGACCCGAACAGCACAGAAATGCCGAGGTTCTCGCCGGTTTCGCGGGCCAGGTCGTGGAATACCTTTTCCGGCGCCGGCACCTGGTCCATCAGCAATTGCTCGAGCAATTCATCGTCGTGGTCGGCCAATTGCTCGAGCATGTGGGTGCGCGCTTCGCTTTCGCGGTCGAGGACGTCGCTCGGGATTTCGATCCGCTCGCTTTCCTTGCCGGGTCGGTATTTGAACGCTCGCTCGAGCGCCAGATCGATGAACCCGCTGACCTTTTCGCCGTCCCAGATCGGTACCTGGCGGGCGATCAGCGGCGACACGCTCATCGGCTGCAGCGCGGACAGCAAGTCGCGGATGCGGCCGTGGGCCTGGTCGATGCGGTTGGCGAAAATGATGTGGGGGATGCCGAGCTCGTCGAGCGCGCGCAGCGCCGGCGCGGCCAGCGGGGCGCGTGCGGGATCGGGGTCGACGACGACGATCGCGACATCGGCGATCGCCAGCGCGCGTGCGCCGTCGGCCGAAAAGCCGACCGATCCGGGGCAATCGAGGATCGCAAAATGATCGCCGAGATAGTCGAAATGATAGAGATTGGTTTCGGTCGATCCGCCGCGCGCGCGGGCTTCGGGAGAGAAATCGCCGATGCTGGAGCCAGTGGCCGTCGAACCCAGTCGGTCGGTCGCGCCGGCCGCGAACAGCATCGCTTCGGCAAGGCTGGTTTTTCCCGCGCCGGCGGGTCCCACCAGCGCGATGACTCGAGTGCCTTTGGTTGCTCCAGCGCCATTGTCCGACATATGCGACTCTCCCTCGTCCGGTTCACGGGCGCGCGAGTCGCTGCGGAGGTGCGCTCTCGCGCAGTTGAAGATTTCACCGTCGAACGGTTTTGCGGATTATGCAAGGGGCGGGTGCGTTGGACAAAGCCAGCGCGCGTCCCCGGTCTTGCCGACGGTCGAATTCAGGCGGCGGGGAGCAATCTCCGCTCGCCGGCGAGGCGCAGCAGCGCGGCCTGCAGCTTCTCAAACGCGCGCACCTCGATCTGGCGGATGCGTTCGCGGCTGACGCCATAGACCTGGCTCAATTCCTCGAGCGTCTTGGGCTCGTCGGCCAGGCGGCGCTCGGCGAGGATGTGCTTTTCGCGGTCGTTCAAAGATTCCATTGCCGACACCAAAAGGTCGTGGCGGACCCGGCTTTCTTCATCCTCGGCGATCAATTCGTCCTGCAGCGGGCCATTGTCGACAAGGAAGTCCTGCCACTGGTTCTCGGCGCCCTCATCGCCCTTGAGCGGGGCGTTGAGGCTGGTGTCGCCGCCCATCGCCATGCGCCGGTTCATGCTGATGACTTCGGCTTCGGTGACGCCCAGATCGGTCGCGATCTTGGTGACGTCGGCGGGTTTCATGTCGCCGTCCTCGAAGGCGTCGATCTGGTTCTTCATCCGGCGCAGGTTGAAGAACAATTTCTTCTGCGCCGCGGTGGTGCCGATCTTGACCAGGCTCCACGAGCGCAGGATGAATTCCTGGATCGAGGCGCGGATCCACCACATTGCATACGTGGCGAGGCGGAAGCCGCGGTCGGGCTCGAATTTCTTCACGCCCTGCATGAGGCCGATATTGCCCTCGCTGATCAGCTCGCTGACCGGCAGCCCATAGCCACGATAGCCCATCGCGATCTTGGCCACGAGGCGAAGATGCGAATTGACCAGCTTTGCTGCCGCTTCGGTGTCCTCATGCTCGCGCCAGCGCTTGGCGAGCATATATTCCTCCTCGGGGGCGAGGATCGGGAATTTCTTGATTTCGCTCAGATAGCGGTTGAGCCCGGCCTCTCCGCCGGACGCGGGGATCGAGACGATTCCTCGTTTTTCAGCCATTTGTCGTCTTCACTCCCTTTCGCCGTCGCGGGGATTGGCCGCACTAGCGTCTAAAATCCTATACACCAAGCGCAGTGAACAGTTGCTGCATGTCCGCCGGCAGTGGCGATGTGAACGCCATCCGCGCCTTCGTCACCGGGTGGATGAACCCGAGTTCGGCGGCGTGCAGCGCTTGCCGCTTGAAGTGCAGCCGCTGCAACAGCTCGCGCACCCGCTGGTGCGGCGCGCGGCCGTACACCTGGTCGCCAAGCAACGGGTGGCCGATCGAGGCCATGTGGACCCGGACCTGATGCGTGCGGCCGGTTTCCAGGCGGCACTCGACCAAGGATGCATCGCGGAATATCTTCTTTACCTGCCAGTGCGTTACGGCGCGTTTCCCACGTCCATCCTTAACTACTGCGACCTTCTTGCGGTCGTGGCTTGAGCGCGCCAGCGGAGCATCGACCAACCCCTTGGCCTGGCTCGGCACACCGGCGACGATCGCCTGATAGCGGCGCTCGATCGAATGGTCGGCGAATTGCCGTGCAAGCCCTTCATGGGCGACGTCGGTCTTGGCGACCACCAGCAGCCCCGAGGTGTCCTTGTCGATACGGTGGACGATCCCCGGCCGGGCGACCCCGCCGATGCCCGACAGGCTGCCCTGGCAATGGTGGAGCAAGGCGTTGACGAGCGTCCCGTCGAGATTGCCCGCGGCGGGGTGAACGACCAGGCCGGCGGGCTTGTCGACCACCAGCAGATGTTCGTCCTCGAACGCGATGGTCAGGGGAATGTCCTGGGCTTCATTGTGCGCTGCGGCCGGTTCGGGGATGGCGAGGGTCAATTGCTCGTCGCCGCGGACCTTGACTGCGGGATCGCGCACCAGCGCTCCGGCCTGATCCACCGCGCCGCTCCGGATCAGCGCCTTGATCCGCTCTCGCGACAAGGTCGGAACCGCGGCGGCAAGCGCGCGATCGAGCCGCCAGCCATGCTGGTCTGGACCGAGTTGAACCTCGACGGTGATCTGCCCCCCGGCCATTCAGGCAATGTGGGAGCCGTTGATCAACCGTTCAACCGGCGGCGGGTGAAATCCTAATCGCCAGGCGGTCCGAGATAATCGGCGCCGTATACGGCCTCGCGAATGTCATGGTGGAGCGAGAAGTCGTAGGGATCCTTCTGGACCATGAATACTACCGCCATGTCGTTGGCCGGATCGACCCAGAATAGCGTCGACCAGGCGCCATCCCAGAAGAATTCTCCGCTCGACCCGCGATTTTCTTCCTTCGACCTGGGTTGTCCGGAGCGGACGAACAGGTCGAATCCAAACCCGCCATTCCCCTTGGTCGGAAGCCACAATCGCTCGGTCATCTTGGGGTCGAGCTGATCGGTAGTCATCAACCGGACGGTCGATGGCTTGAGGATTCGCACGCCGTCGAGAGAACCCTTGCCAAGCAACATCCGCGCGAAGCGCATGTAATCGCCGGCGGTCGAGGCCAGGCCAGCGCCGCCCATGGTCAGTTTGCGGTCGCTGAAATTGAGTTGCCGCTTTTGCTCCAGGGTCTTGGGCCGCAGCTTGGTGTCCGGCCCCACCTCATACGGGGTGGCGAGCCGGGAAAAGCGTCCTTCCGGCTGGGTCCAGGCGCTATCGTTCATCCGCAGCGGATCGAGCACCTGTTCGCGCATGTAGGTTTCGAATTTCTGGCCGCTGAGAACCTCGATCAGCCGCGCCTGGACGTCAACCGCGGCGCTGTAGCGCCACTGCGTACCAGGGTCGAACATTAGCGGGATGGTGGCCATTTTCTGGCTGAATTCGGCCAGTGTATTGCCGACGTTGAGCGGATCGACCTTCGCCAGGATCTGCTCGGAATAGGCGGGGCCGGCCCAATAAGCGAAGCCCGCGGTATGACGGAGTAGGTCGCGGATCAATATTGGCCGATCGGGCGATTGCAAGATCGGATGACCGGCGGCGTCCATTCCCTTGAAAACCTTCACGCCGGCATATTCGGGGAGGTATTTGGCGAGCGGTTCGTCGAGTCCGAACCGGCCCTGTTCCCATAAGCGCATTAACCCGACGCCGGTCACCGGCTTGGTCATCGAAAAAATCTGGAACAGCGTGTCGCGGGCGATCGGGCGGCGGGCTTCGCGATCGGCAAAGCCAGCGCTTCCGAAATAGGCTTCGCGGCCGTTGCGCCAGATCAGGAGCGAGGCGCCGGCAAGCCTTCCGTTCTCGACCATCGCGCTCAGGGCGTGGTCGAGGCGCGATCGGTTGAGGACGACACGGCCGTTCGCGGCGAGGTCGCGATGGGGCCGGACAGGCAACGCACTCGACGGTGCCGCGGCGGACAATAATAAAGCTCCAAAAAGGAGCGATTTGCGCATCACTTGCATTGCTCGACATCCTGCCCGACCGAACGCCCATAGGCCCCGCTCGCTTGGTGAGGAAGAGCCGTGCTTGCGTCGTCCGAAACTCTTCCCCATCAAGTACGCCATGAACGCCGTCGATCTTGCCAGCCTGCTGTGCTCGCGCCTGTGCCACGATTTGATGTCGCCGGTCGGAGCGCTCAGCAACGGGATCGAATTGCTCGCCGACGAAACCGACCCCGACATGCGCGACAAATGCATCGAGCTGCTCGGCGAGAGCGCCCGGACCACCGCCAACAAGCTCAAGTTCTTTCGCTTGGCCTTCGGCGCCGCCGGGGGCTACGGCACCGACGTCAACACGAGCGAGGCCGAAGCGGTCATGCGCGGACTGTTCGGCGCGGACAAAAGGATCGAGCTCGGCTGGGACGTGGCCGGCGGGCGGCTGCCCAAAAGCGCGGTCAAATTGCTGCTCAATCTCGGGCTGATCGCCGGCGATGCACTGGTTCGCGGGGGGCGGCTCGATGTCGGCGCCGAAGGCAATGGCGAGATGGTCGAGCTGGTCATCCGCGCCGAAGGGCCGCGCGTGATCCTCGATCCGCTGCTGCGCCTGACCTTGACCGGCGGCATTGGCAGCGGCCAGGCCGAACCGCGGATCGCCGGCGCCTGGCTCGCCTACGCCCTGGCAGCCGAGGGCGGGGGATCGATTCGGCTGTCCGATCCGGCCGACGAGCTGCTGTTGATCGGGGCGACCATTTCCAGTCAGGGATAACGGCGCGTTAACATCTTGACTGCATAACGACCTCGACGACGCAGCGTTGGGGGCGACTTTCGCATATGGATGATCTGATTGCCGATTTCGTCGCCGAATGCCGCGAAATGCTCGAAGCCCTGGGCGGGGAGATCGTCGCCTGGGAAGCTGAGCCGGGCGACCGCGCGCGCCTCGATTCCATTTTTCGCTTCGTTCATACCGTCAAGGGTAATTGCGGCTTCTTCGACTTTCCCCGGCTTGAGGCGCTCAGCCACGCCGCCGAGGATGCGCTGGCCGACGTCCGCGCCGGCCGACGGGTACCCGACCCGTCGCTGGTCAGCGCGGTGCTTGCGGTCATCGACCGGATCGGCGAGATGGTCGCCGCGATCGACGCCGGGGAGGAAATTCCAGCCGGCGACGACAGCGCCCTGATCGACTCCCTGCAGCCCGGTGCCGAAGGCGTTGCGGCGGCCACCCTGACGGCGATCGCCGACGGTGGTGGAAGGGCAGCGGCGCCACCGCGCACCATCCGCCTCTCCGTTGAATTGCTCGACCGGGTGATGAGCACCGTTTCCGACATGGTGCTTGCCCGCAACGAACTCTCCCGCCGGTTGCGCGAATCGGCCAGCGACGTACCCGTCGACGGCGCCTTCGAACGCCTGTCGTCGATCATCGCCGAAATGCGCGACGCCATCACTCGAACCCGCATGCAGCGGATCGAAAACCTGTTCGTCGGCTTGCCGCGCATGGTCCGCGACCTGTCGGCCGAGCTTGGCAAGCAGGTGCTGGTCGATATCGAGGGCGGCGACGTCGAGCTCGATCGCGAAATGATCGAGATGATCCGCGATCCGCTGACCCATATCATCCGCAATTCGGTCGATCACGGAATCGAGACCCCGGCCGAGCGGCACCAGGCCGGCAAGCGCGAAATCGGCTTGCTGTGCGTCTCCGCGCGCCAGTCGGGCAACCAGATCCTGATCGACATTCACGACGACGGCCGCGGCATCGACGGCAAGAAGCTGGTCGAACAAGCGATCGCCTCGGGCACCATCGACAAGGATTCCGCCGCGATCCTCGCCCCGCGCGAGCAACTCGCCTTGATCTTCGAGGCCGGACTGTCGACCGCCAAGCAAGTCACTGCAATTTCCGGTCGCGGGGTCGGGATGGACGTCGTGCGCTCCAACATCGAGCGCATCGGCGGCATCGTCGAGGTCGACAGCAGGCTCGGCGAGGGCACCCGGATGACCCTTCGAGTCCCGCTCACCCTGACCATCATTCCCGCGCTGACCGTATCGATCGGCAACCAGCATTTCGCGATCCCGCGCTCGGCGATCGAGGAAATCGTCC
>JARXKO010000041.1 GCA_030271595.1 Pseudomonadota bacterium
ATGCATCAGTTCGAAGTTGGCATTGGCTGGTCCCACAAACTATAAGTATCGAAGGCCCGATTCCGATGGCAGTTGAAGGCGAATGAAGGGCGGCACCACGAAAAAGCGAGTGGCGCCGCCCGCGCCTCGAGCGCATCCGAAGCTAGGCGTGGTTTCGCAAAATTACCGCGGCGTGATGATCGCCGTCGTCGGCGGCATTTGCTCGGAGGCGATCAGCCAGCATTATGGGGCGCCCCCGATGCTGATCGCGCTATTGATCGGCCTTTCGATCCACTTCGTTTACGACCTCGACAGCGTCCGTCCGGGAATTAATTGGTCGGGGCGCGCCGTGCTTCGTTTCGGGGTTGCGCTTCTCGGGCTCAAGATCGCGGTTGCGGACATCATTTCAATCGGAGCCGGGCCGCTCGTACTGGTCGCCGGCGCGATGGTCGTGACGATGCTCTCCGCGGTGGTCGGGGCGCGGATGCTCGGCCTGTCGCGCGAGTTCGCGGCGCTAAGCGGGGGTTCGGTGGCGGTATGCGGCGCTTCGGCTGCGGCGGCGGTATCGAGTGTCCTTCCCCAGGATGAGGAAAGCGAGCGTTCTCTCGCCGTTGTAATCGCTGTCGTGACCATGCTCGCGACCGTTGCCATGATCTTCTATCCGATCATGGTAGTCGCGCTCGGCCTCAGCCCCCAGGACATGGGAGTGATTCTGGGCGGGACGATTCACGATGTCGCCCAGGTGGTCGCCGCGGGAAAAGCGATCTCGCCCAAGGTTGGTGAGCTGGCAACCTTCGTCAAGCTGATGCGCGTCGCCCTGCTCCTGCCGATCGTGATGGGCGTCTATTTCTGGATTGGCCGGAAGGGCGCGACCAAATCTGGCCAGAAGATCCAGTACATCCCCGGCTTCCTGGTCGCCTTCTTCGTCTTTGCCGCCCTCAATAGCCTGGGCGTCGTTCCCGCCGTGGTTAGCAATTGGGGATCGGATATTTCGCATTATTTCCTGGTCGTGGCGATCACCGCGATTGGCGTCAAAACCAATTTGAAGAGCGTGCTTGACGTGGGATGGCGGCCGTTCGCGCTGATCGTCATCGAGACGCTGGCGATGCTCGCGGTGGTATTGGGCGGCGTCTTGTGGATGCGATGAGCCGGCTTCGAGACTGCCTTGAGCCCCTGCTAATGGCGGCCCGGCTGGAAAATATCGCACAGCGTCCTCAAAACGCGCACGGTGTTTTCATCGCCAATCCGATAGAAGATGCTTTGCGCTTCCCGCCGGGTCGCAAGCAACCCGGACTCCCGCAGCTTGGCAAGGTGCTGGGAGGTCGCCGACTGGGCCAGACCGACGTGCTCGGCGAGGTAGGTCACCGAGCATTCGCCTTCCATCAGCTTGCACAGGATCAGCAGCCGCTGCTCGTTCGCCAGCTGTTTAAGCAATTGCGACGCGCAATGCGCGCTGTTGCGCAGGGTATCGATCTCATCAGCCAACAGGCTGCCGGGCACAATCGTTTCGGTGGCGGTCATAAGCGCATGATAGGCGAAATTGGCTGGCAGGCGCAAAGTTTGTTTACGCTTGGTTGGAAAGTCGAAGCGACGAGGAGTTGAAGATGGACCGTTTCAATCATCCGCCGGGGCGAATGACGCGCCGATCGCTGCTTGGCGCAACGGGGGTCGCTGGCCTCGCGCTGATGACCGCGCGCTCGTGGGCGCAATCGCTCTATAACCTTGGATTGCCCGGAAAGCTGTCGGTCCGACCCCTCACCACCGCCTTCCCGCAAAAGGGCGAAATGGTCCTTCAGCGGACCAGGCCGCCGCTGCTCGAAACCCCGATGGAGGTGTTCAACGTCGGGACAATTACACCGAACGATCGGTTCTTCGTCCGCTGGCACTGGGCGGCGGTTCCGGAAGCGGTCGACGAAGCAGCATTCCGGCTCAAGGTTCGCGGTCATGTGGACAAGGAAATCGAACTAACGCTCGACCAGATTCTGCACGATTTCGAGCGGATAGAATATCAGGCGATCAACCAGTGCTCCGGCAACAGCCGCGGACTGTTCCAGCCTTCGGTCGCAGGCGGGGAATGGGGCAATGGTGCAATGGGCAATGCGTTGTGGACCGGAATCCGGCTGAAGGACGTGCTCGACCGGGCGGGAGTCAAAAGCGGAGCCGTCGATGTCCGGATGGGCGGTCTCGACGAAGCCCTCATGCCTGACGCCCCAAAATTCCTGAAATCGCTCGCGGTCGATCACGCCCGCGACGGCGAAGTGATGATCGCCTTTGCCATGAACAAGGAACAGCTGCCCCTTCTCAACGGCTTTCCACTGCGGCTGGTCGTGCCTGGCTGGTATTCGACTTACTGGGTCAAGATGCTCACCGACATCGAGGTGCTGGACCATCCCGACGACCAGTTCTGGATGGCCAAGGCCTACCAGATTCCAAAAACCCCCTTTGGCAATATCGCGCCCGGAACCAAGGATTTTCCGAAGGAGCCGATCAACCGCATGGTGCCGCGCTCGTTCGTCACCAATCTCAAGGATGGACAGTTGGTCAAGCCAGCGGCTCCGCTCGCCATTTCTGGAATCGCCATGGGTGGTGACGCCGGCGTCGCCAAGGTTGAACTGTCGATCGACGACGGCAAAAGCTGGAGTGCCGCGAGTCTCGGGGCGGACGGCGGCAAGTACGCATTCCGCCGGTTCGCAGGGAGCATCGCAACGCCGGTCAGCGGCACAATGACGATCCTTGCCCGCTGCACCAACAACAATGGGATCGCCCAGCCGCCGGCAATGATCTGGAACCCCGGCGGATACATGCAATGCGGGATCGAACGAACCCGAATCACGGTTGGAGGTGGGGTATGAACCGCACGATAGCTCTCGCCTTCCTCGCTTCCGGCTTGATGGGCATCGCTGGATGTTCGCAGGAAAAGGGTGCCAGTTTCTCCGCTGGGCAGGCGGTCGCGAGCGTCGGCCAGGATTTCGCCTTGCAATCGGTCAGCGTTTCCTTCCCGCCCGACAAAACCGCGGAGTTTCCGGCTGGCGCGGGGGCCGATGCGATCAACAATAATTGCCGCGCCTGCCATAGCCCGGCGATGATTCTCACCCAGCCGCCACTGAAGCATGAGGAGTGGGTCAAGGAAATCGACAAGATGCGCACCACGTTCAAGGCGCCGGTCAATGACGCGGATGTCCCGGCAATCCTCGCCTATCTCGACAATCTGAGCGCCCGGCAAAACGAGGGATCATTGGCGGCTCCGGGCGGAGCTGCGACGACGAAGTAGGGCCGCGCCACCGAATTTCTTAGCCTCGGCTCTCCAATAGAACGGCTGTCGCGTCATGGTCTTCCTCGCTTGCATGTTCCTTCTTACTGCCGCGCTATACGCGGTGGCGGGCTTCGGTGGCGGGTCGACCTATACCGCGTTGCTGGTCCTCGCCGGCACCGATTATCGCGCGGTTCCGGTCCTTTCCTTGTTATGCAATATCCTGGTGGTGGTGGTCGGCACGTGGCGTTACGCGCGCGGCGGTCATCTCGATTTCAGGCGGTCCTGGCCCTTGTTCGTCACGTCGGTTCCGGCGGCGTGGTTGGGGGGCCGGGTGACGATCGGCGAGACCTTGTTTGTCGGACTGCTGGCCGCGGCGCTGCTGGTCGCCGGACTGCTGATGCTGTGGCAGCCGACTTTGCAGTCCGTGCCGCAAACCGAAACCGGCCCGCGCTGGATCGAGCCGGTTGCCGGCGGCGCTCTCGGCCTGGTCGCGGGCATCGTCGGGATCGGAGGCGGCATTTTCCTTGCCCCGTTGCTCTACTTGCTGCGCTGGGCTTCGCCCAAGCAGATCGCGGCGACCTGCGCGGCTTTCATTCTGGTCAATTCGGTTGCCGGGCTGGCCGGGCAGGCAAGCAAGGGCCTTGCCGCCACCGCCGCCGTGATCGGCGATCATGCAATTTTGTTTCCGGCGGTCATTTTGGGCGGCTTGATCGGCTCGGCGCTGGGAAGCGGTTGGCTGAGGCCGCCGATCTTGCGGATCGTCACCGCGCTGCTGATCCTCTACGTTGGAGTCCGCTTGGCGATCCGATTCTGGGCCGCCGTGCATGGAGGCGGTGCATGATCGACGGATTCGGCCGGAAGATCACCTACCTGAGGCTGTCGGTTACCGACCGGTGCAATCTGCGCTGCTCCTATTGCATGCCCGCTGCAATGCGGTTTCGCCCGCATGCCGACCTGCTCGATTGGGACGAGCTCGACCGCGTTGCGGGGGCGTTCGTCGCGCTTGGAGTGCGCAAGTTGCGGCTGACCGGCGGGGAGCCGTTGGTACGCAAAGGGTTCGTCGATTTCGTCGCGAGACTGTCGCGCCATCTCGGCTCGGGCGCGCTCGATGAAGTGACGATGACCACCAACGGGACCCAGCTGGCCGATCATGCGAGGGCGCTTGCACGCTACGGCATGCGGCGCGTCAATGTTTCGCTCGACAGCATCGACCCGGCGACGTTCGAACGGATTACGCGCGGCGGCAAACTCAGCCGCGTGATCGCCGGGATCGACGCCGCGCTCGAGGCCGGGATCGCGGTCAAGCTCAATACCGTCGTGCTGCGCGACGACAATTTGGGCGATGCAGTCGCGCTGGCCGAGTGGGCGCACCAGCGCGGTGCCTCGATCAGTTTCATCGAAGTCATGCCGTTGGGCGATGTCGAACAGCGGCGGATCGACCAACATGTGCCAATGACGGCGGTGCGCGAGCAGCTCGAGCAGCGCTGGACGCTCCTTCCATCGAGCAAACAAACCGGCGGACCGGCGCGCTATGTCACGACCGACGAGGGCGGGACGATCGGGTTCATCACGCCGCTCAGTGACAATTTCTGCGGTGGCTGCAATCGGGTTCGGGTCACCGCCACGGGCCAATTGTGTTTTTGCCTTGGACAGGACGAAGGAATCGACCTGCGTGCCCTATTGCGCGACGATGACCGCACCAAGCCGCTGGAAGACTCCATCGCTCAATCGATCCAGCGCAAGCCGCACGGCCATGACTTCGAAATTAAGGAGCGGGACAGCGTCGGGCCTGCGCGGCACATGTCGGTAACGGGCGGATGAAACTGCTGTTTTTTGGCCGATTGCGCGATTGCGCCGGCGTCGGCGAACGGGAAATTGACCTTCCGCCAGGGATCACGACCGTTGCATCACTGCGCGAGTGGATCGGCCGCGACTTGCCGCAGCTGCTGGAGCCGACCGTCCGAATCGCGATCGACGATCGCCTGGCAATTGGGGGTGAAACGATTGGCGATGCCCGCGAAATCGCATTCCTGCCAACGGTATCGGGCGGATGATTGGCGTTTCGGACAAGCCGATAGACCCGCCGTCGCTGCTCGCGACGTTCATCGCCAGCGTTGCCGGGGCCGGCGGAATCGCCAGCTTTACCGGAGTCGTGCGCGAATCGAATGAAGGCGGCGAAGTCGAGCGGCTATGGCTCGATTTTCACGGCCAGCTCACCGTTTCGGCGCTGAACGAGATTGGCGGGGATACCCGCACCCGCTTTGCGCTGATCGACATCGCGATTGTCCATCGTGTCGGCACGGTCTTGCCGGGGGAGCCGATCGTCTTCGTAGCCGCCGGCGCGGAGCATCGCCGGGCCGCGTTCGACGCGGTCGATTATGCGATGGACAGGGTCAAGACCGAGGCGCCATTCTGGAAGCGCGAGACCCGTGACGGCACGGATCACTGGATAGAAGCCCGGCCATCCGACCATGACCATCGGGCCCGCTGGGAGGACGAGTTTGGGCGATAAGGAATTTATTGCGGTCGGCGTCGCCGTAATGAGCGTGTCGGACACTCGAACCGAGGCCAGCGATACGTCCGGCGACTATCTGGCGCGATCCATAAGCGAGTCCGGGCACCGGCTGGCGGGTCGCGCAATCGTTCCCGACGACGCTTCACTGATCGCGCAACAAATGCTCACCTTCTGCCGCGACGAGGATATCGACGTGGTCATTTCTACCGGCGGTACCGGGCTGACCGGGCGAGACGTTACCCCCGAGGCCGTGATGCCGCTGTTCGACAAGGTGATCGAGGGGTTCGCAAGCATCTGGCACGCGGTCAGCTTTGGCTCGGTGGGACTGTCGACGATCCAATCGCGCGCCTGTGCGGGGATCATCAACGGCAAGTTCGTTTTCTGCCTGCCTGGGTCCAATGGTGCCGTCCGCGACGGCTGGACCAAGGTCATTGCACCGCAGCTCGATCACCGCACCCGTCCTTGCAACCTGGTCGAGATCATGCCGAGACTGATGGAGCGATGAGCGACCTCACCCATTTCGACCGGGACGGACGACCGCGGATGGTCGATGTGTCAGCCAAGGCGACGACGACGAGGGTCGCCGTGGCGTGCGGGTTCGTTTCGATACCCGACGAATTACTCGCCAGAATCGCCGAGCGTGCGGTCGCCAAAGGCGACATAATCGCAGTCGCCGAACTTGCCGGAATTATGGGCGCCAAGCGCACTGCCGAGCTTATTCCCTTATGTCACCCGCTTGGGCTGGATTCGGTCGAGGTCTCGATCTGTCCATCCGAAGGCGGGCTGGAAGTCACCGCAACAGCCACCACAGTCGCGCGCACCGGCGTGGAGATGGAAGCGATGACGGCGGTCGCAGTCGCCTGTCTGACGATATACGACATGCTCAAGAGCGCGGCGCGCGACATCCGCATCGAACGCATCGAACTGCTTGAGAAAAGCGGCGGTAAATCGGGAACCTGGCGCCGCGGATGAGCCCGCTTTTGGCATTGGACGAAGCGCGCCGGATTCTCCTCGACGGAATTGGCCTGCTTGGCGCCGACAAGGTAAATTTGGCGGAAGCGCTGGGGCGCACTGCCGCCGAGCAGGTTCGCGCCGGCCACGATCAACCGCCAGCACCCATTTCTGCGATGGACGGTTACGCGGTTCGTGCGGCCGACGCCGTTCCCAACGCGCAGCTCCGCCTAGTTGGGGAAGCACCGGCGGGCGAACCTTATCTTGGCCCAATCGGCCCGGGCGAATGCGTGAAGATCGCCACCGGTGGCGTCGTTCCCGAAAGCGCCGGCCGGGTGATCATGCAGGAAAACGTGACCCGCGACGGTGCCGTGGTGAGGATCGGCGACGCCTCCGGCCCTTCGTTCATCCGGCCGGCGGGAATGGATTTCGCCGCTGGGCAGGTCCTGCTTGCGCCCGGTGATCGTCTAGGCGCGGCAGAAATTGGCCTTCTCGCCGCTGCTGGATTTGGTTCTGTGACCGTCGCGCGTCGTCCGCGGATCGCCGTCCTTGCTTGCGGCGATGAGCTCCGCGATCCCGGGCAAAGGCTCGAGCCGGGCGCGATCTACAATAGCGCGGCGTTCGCGATTGCAGCGCTGATCGACGAATGGGGCGGGACCGCGATCCGGGCTCCCGTCCTGCCCGACGACATCGAGGTTATGGTCGAAGCGATCCGCGCTCGCGCGGACTCGGTCGACCTGTTCGTGCCGCTGGGCGGTGCTTCGGTCGGCGAGCGGGACCTGTTTCGCCCGGCATTCGAGCTACTCGGCGCACAGACTCTATTCTGGCGCATTAACGTCATGCCCGGGAAGCCGAGCTGGCACGCCCGGCTCCCCGACGGGCGACCGGTCCTCGGCCTTCCGGGCAATCCCGCTTCGGCCTTTGTGGTCGCCCATTTGCTGCTCCGGCCAATGGTCTACGGGCTTCTTGGCCGGGATCCCGGATCGGCAATGTCTTTGTCCGCTGCAACCTTGGCGACGCCGGCCAAGGAAAACGGCAGCCGGGAGGCGTGGCTTCGGGCGACGACAACAATCGATCGCTCAGGTTCGGTGGTGATCACCGCTGACCCGCGCCAGGACAGTGGACTCCAAAGACCGCTCGTTTCCGCCAACGCACTGCTTCGCCGTCCGCCCGGCGCGCCAGCGGCCCCCGCCGGATCGCCGGTTGAATTTCTCAGGATGCGGTGAACGCATTCGGGGTTGCCGTCGGAGCGAGCTGTCTCCTGCGCGGATCGTCAAATCCCCGCATACCAGGCGTAATCGCCATTATCTTCCCAATACCCGCCTTTTCCCTTGTACAAATCGTCGATGCGCCTGCGGGCTTCGACGCGCATCACGAACTTGGCGTTCTTGTAGCCGAGCTGGCGTTCGACCCGGAGCCGGGCCGGAGCACCGTGGGCGACCGGCAGCCGCTCATCATTCATCACCAAGGCGAGGATGGTCTGCGGGTGAAAGGCGTCGACCAGATCGATCGATTCGTAATATTGCGCGGATCCGATCTGGTCGGCGCAATGGAAGACGATGAAATTGGCTTGGGTCGACAGGCCAGCAAGGCGCAGGATCGGGCCCAATTGCGGCCCCTGCCACTTGCCGATTGCCGACCAGCCCTCGACGCAATCATGGCGTGTGATCTGGGCCCGCTGCGGGAACCGCATCAGGTCGCCAAGCGATAGCGCCAGCGGACGCGCCACCAGCCCGTCGACGACCAGGCGGTAATCGGCGAAATTGTTGGCCACCATCGCCGCATAATCGGGTGAGCTCGGCATGGCGGTGCCATTGACCCGGAAGATCGGGGACATGTCCGACGCTGGATATTCGATTGCCAGTGCCTCGCGCCCCGAAACCAGGCGCTGGGCGTGGTAATTCAGGGGCTCCGCAGCTTGCAGGAGCGACCTGAAGCCGGGCGATTTGTCGAGCTTGTCGCAGCCGGCCAGCGACAGCCCCCCGGCGCTTGCCAGGCCGGCGATGAGGGTCCGGCGATCGATCATTCGCGCGCGCCTTTGTCCGCGGGCAGCCGGAAGCGGCCGGTGATCATCGAGCGGACCTCGTTGATTGGCCCGGCCAGCACGACCATCGCGATATGGACGAAGAAAAACCCGACCAGCAGCCAGGCGATGATGAAGTGGATCGATCGCGCCGACTGCCGCCCGCCGAAAATGGTCACCAGGAACGACCAGCCCGAATCCATCTGCGGCGACATCGTCAATCCGGTCAGGATAATCAGCGGCAGGAGAACGAATAGCACTGCGCCATAACTCAGCTTCTGCAGCACGTTGTAGCGCGCTGCCGCGGCGCCGGTCGGAAAGCGCAGGCGGGCATGGTCTTTGATGTCCTGCCAGATATGCGACGGCGCGATTTCTTGGCGGGTTGGAACGAGGTCGCGCTGGATGTGGCGGTTGATCAGCGAGATAAGGAGGTACGCGAAAAGGCCGACCGCGATGATCCACGCGAAGAACAAATGCCACAGCCGCGCATGGGCGAGACTGTAGGTCGAGGGTATCGTCAGCCAATAGGGAAAGGCGCGATGCTGGATGACGCCATGGGCGTCCGGCCACGCTCCGAGCAGCCCTGTCGTCCTGACCTGGGCGGCGCCGAGCCGGGCAAAACCCTCATTGCCGCGCGACCCGATCTCAAACCAGGCGTGGTCGAAATTGGCGCCATATTGTCCCCAGTACAGCCGGGGGTGGGCGTTGAAGATCATCAGCCCGCTGAGCAGCATGACGTACAACGCCAGCACATTGATCCAATGCCACAGCCGGGTCGACAGGCGATGGCGCCTGATCGTGTCGCCGCCGCGAACATCGACCGGATCTTTTGGGACTTCCGGCTTTTCAGGATCGGGGATGTCGTCCGACGCAGCGGGGTCCGGAATTGTCTCAGGCGCCTGCTGCATCGCAATCGCTC
>JARXKO010000042.1 GCA_030271595.1 Pseudomonadota bacterium
AACTCATCGCCGGCATGACCCTCGACCTGTCGCCGGGCCAGATCGAGGCGCTGGACCGGGCGAGCGA
This sequence comes from Pseudomonadota bacterium, assembly GCA_030271595.1. GTDB lineage: Bacteria > Pseudomonadota > Alphaproteobacteria > Sphingomonadales > Sphingomonadaceae > Sphingomicrobium. The sequence goes on from JARXKO010000042.1 coordinate 68, forward strand.
GTAGGGGGCCTTGGCCGCTTTGAGTGGAAGGGGGGACACCAGCCCTCGCCGTTGCCTCGTGATGCCGGCACTAGACTCACGAAGGGCACTGAGGAGTAATCGGGGCATCTCCAGCGATATATGACGCGCCATTTCGACGCTGTTGGGGTCAAGGCCGAACGCAACGACCGCTATACCTCACCCCTTCTTCAACACATCCAGCGCCAGCGCGGTCATCGCCTCGGTCGCGGTGGAGATCACCGCTTCGGCGTCGGGCGCCCAGAAGGGCGAGTGAAGCGAGGGCAGCTTCGAGGTGTCGCCACCGGCGGCGTCCCACTTGGCCTTGGGCACCCCGCCGACCCAGAAGATCAGGCTCTGGATGTTCTTGTCGGCGAGCCACAAGCGGCTGAAATCCTCGCCGCCCATCACCGCCGCGGTCTTGATCGCGCGATCGGCGCCGAAATGGCCCTGGAACAGCGCCAGCGCATGGTCGCTGAGCGGCTCGGTGTTGAAGGTCGCGGGGGTGTACATCTCGTCATGGACCAGCACGACCGGCATCTTGTCGTCGGGCATTCCGGCGGCGATCGCCTCGCCGCGCGCGATCCGCGCGATGCCGTCGAGCAGGCGCTTGCGCACTTCGGGCTTGTAGCTGCGGACGGTGAGCTGGAGCTTGGCTTCGTCGGAAATGATGTTGTGCTTGGCCCCGGCGTGAAAGCTGCCGACCGTGACCACCGCGGGATCGGCGGGGTCGTTCTCGCGGCTGACCAGGGTCTGCAGGGTCGTGACGATGCGCGCGCCGAGCACGATCGGGTCCCTGGTCGTCTGCGGATAGGCCCCGTGGCCGCCGACGCCCTTGACCGTGATGTCGACGCTATCGACGTTGGCGAGGGCGTAGCCGGGGGTGACTCCGATCACCCCCGCGGGGAGCGAGGCGGAGTCGTGAAAGGCGATCGCCGTGTCGGGCTTGGGGAAGCGGGTGTAGAGCCCGTCGTCGAGCATCGCCTTGGCGCCCTCGCCGGTTTCCTCGCCGGGCTGGGCGATCATCACCAAGGTCCCCGACCAGTCGGCCTTGCGCGCGGCCATCTGGCGGGCGGTGGCGATCCAGGTGGTCATATGGGTGTCGTGGCCGCAGGCGTGCATGACTCCGGTTTCGACCCCCGACGCCAATGTCGCACGAACGGCGGAGGCGAACGGCAGGTTGGTCTGCTCGACCACCGGCAAGGCGTCCATGTCGGCGCGAATGAGGAGGATTGGCCCGGGGCCGTTCTTCATCACCGCGACGACCCCGGTCTTGCCGACATGCTCGGTGACGGTGAAGCCGAGCTTGCGCGCTTCGGCGGCGAGGATCGCTGGGCTTCGCGCCTCGTGCATCGACAGCTCGGGGTGGGTGTGAAGATCGCGATAGATGGTCATCAGCGACGGCAGATCGGCAGTGACCGACTGGTCGAGATTTTGCGCCACGACCGGCGCCGCCTGAAGCAGCGCCGCCGCCAACCACATTGCTTTCATCGACAGGCTCCTCATTGCGCCGGGACCAGTTCCATCACGTCCAGCTGGGATTCAAAATGCGGTTCGGGCAGCACCATCCGCCACCGCGCCGGACCGATGCGTTCGATGATTCCGGCAACGTCGCGGGTCTCATCGACTCCATACTGGAGCGCGCGCTGCTCGTCGCCAAGCACCAGCGTGCCAAGCAGGATGTCGCGCATCGCGCTGTCGGTGAAGATCACGCCCATCGCGCGCTGCGAGCCGGTCAATTTGGTGAAATGGCGGCGCTCGCCCGACGGGCCCGGGCGGGTGTCGACCCGGCACAGGAAAGCAGGATAGGAAATGAACGCCGGCATCCCCTGGCTCTTGTCGCCGAGCTTGAGGATCCGGCAGCGGTAATCGCCGTCGGGCATGGTCGCCCCGGCGAGCGCCGAATCGGGCTCGAGCAATGCGCCCTCGGCAGCGATTTCGGCGCCGTGCCCGCTGGCCCGCGCCGCCGCCAATGCGCCGACGAACGCCGGGCGCCAGTCGCGCAGCCGGGCGCGGTCGCTGGCCGTTACCACCGCTCGCCAGTTGCTGGTCGGCTGCGGGACCATCGACGACGGCTGGCGGATCATCGTGCAGCCCCCGGCAAGCAGCGCCGCGGCGAGGAGGACTGGGAAACGCATCGCCGGCAACCTAAGCGGCGGCCGCGCCGCAGTCCATCGATTCTCCCCCCGCTTGCCGTTGACATGGGGAGGGGCCATCGATGCAACCGTTACGCCCGTGAAGCATTCTGCGATGAACAGGGAGGATGATCATGCGTCTGGACGGCCCCGAAAGCGGAAATTTTCAGGACGATACCGGGCGTTCCGGAATGGGTCTTGGCGGCGGCGGCGGCAATATGCTCGGCTGCCTTTTGCCACTGGTCGCCAGCCGCTTCGGGATCGTCGGCGTGGTCGTGCTTCTGCTCGGCTATTGCGCCTTCAATCAATTCGGCGGCGGCGGGCTCATTTCCGGCGGCGGGCCGGCGACCAGCCAAAGCACCCCGGCCGGGCAATCGACGCTCGATCCGGCGACCAAGAAGTTCACCCTCCAGGTTCTTGGCTCGACCGAACAGGTATGGGGCCAGCAACTGGGCGGGCGCTACCAGCCGACGACGTTGGTGTTCTACAATCGGGCGGACCAATCGGGCTGCGGCGCGGCGCAATCGGCGATGGGCCCGTTCTATTGTCCGACCGACAAGAAAATCTACCTCGACACCGAATTCTTCAACGAATTGTCGCAGCGCTTCCAGGCGCCGGGCGATTTCGCGATGGCCTATGTCGTCGCGCATGAGGTCGGCCACCACGTCCAGGATATGATGGGGACGCTCGACCAGGCGCATAATGCGCAGGCCAGTTCGGGCGAGAGCCAGGGCAATGCCATCCAGGTCGCGGTCGAACTCCAGGCCGATTGTTATGCCGGCGTGTGGGCCGCCAATGCCAAGAACCCCGATGGCTCGTCGGTCCTCAGCCCGGGCGATACCCAGGAAGGAATGCGCGCCGCCGAAGCGATCGGCGATGACACGCTGCAGAAGCAGACCCAGGGGCGGGTCGTCCCCGAAAGCTTCACCCATGGTTCCTCGGCGCAGCGCATGGAGGCGCTCCAGCGCGGGCTCAAGTCGGGCGACCCCAAGGTCTGCACCTTCTAGAAGGCGACGCTCACAGGCGAACCAGCATCTTGCCGGTGTTGCTGCCCTTGAACAGGCCGAGGAAGGCATCGGGCATCGCCTCAAGCCCGTCGGCTACCGTTTCCTGCGCCTTGACCTCGCCGGATTTGAGCATGGCGCCCATCGCCGCGTAGAATTCTTCCATCCGCGACTGGTAATCGAAGACGATGAACCCCTGCATCCGGATGCGCATCGCGATGATCCGCATGATGAAGCGGAAGCTTGACGGCTCGGCCTTGTTATAGCCCTCGATCATTCCGCAAATGGCAAAGCGCGCATTGAGCCGGGCAAGTGCGAAGGCGGCGTCGAGATGGTCGCCTCCGACATTGTCGAAATAGACATCGATGCCCTCGCTTGCGACCTCCTTGACGGCTTGCGCAAGACCGCGAACGATCGGGCCGGCGCGATAATCGACGACCGCGTCGGCGCCGAGCGAGCGGACGTAATCGCTTTTGGCCTTGCCGCCCGCCGAGCCGATGACCTTCATGCCCTTGGCCTTGGCGATCTGGACCACCGCCGACCCGACCGCTCCGGCCGCGGCCGACACGAACACGGTGTCGCCTTCCTTGGCGCCGGCGACGTCGAGCAGCCCGAAGTAAGCGGTCGCCCCGGTCACCCCGAGGATGCCGAGAAACTGCTGCGGGTCGGCGCCGCCGAGGTCGGGCAATTTGAGCGCGGTTTTGGCGGTGACGACGGCTTCGTCGCGCCATCCGCCCATGTGCAGCACGAGGTCGCCCTTGGCGAAGCCCTCGGCCTTGCTCTCGATGACCTCGCCGATCGCACCGCCGTCCATCGGCGCGTCGAGCGCGAACGGCGGGACATAGCTTTTCACATCATTCATCCGCCCGCGCATGTAGGGATCGACCGACAGCCAGCGATTGGTCACCTTGAGGCTGCCCTCCTCGAGCTTGGGCAGGTCGAACGTCTTGAGTTCGAAATTGCCCGTGGTGGGCATGCCGTCGGGGCGGGACTTGAGATGCCAGGCGCGGGCCATCGATTCACTCCATCTGTTGGGATTCGCTAGGGGCGGAGATAGGCGCGATTGGGCCAATGAAAAAGGCCCGACGGCGAAGGGGAAACGCAGCCGGGCCTATGTCCGAGCCTCCCACTGGAGGCGACCTCATTCCGCCGATGGTCGAGCGTCGGGCGCGACCGGTGGATTAGTGCTTGGTGAACGCGCGTTGGCGCGCGAGAGTTCCACGTTCCGTCGCTCGAAACCATCGTTCTGGGGAGCTCGGGGAGGGGGCGTTGCGCGGGCCCCAATTCGCGGCTAGTGAGCCGCCTCACCGACGGTGCGGGGCTGTAGCTCAGATGGGAGAGCGCTGCAATCGCACTGCAGAGGTCAGGAGTTCGATCCTCCTCAGCTCCACCAGCCGCCGTCGTTGAAAAATAACGAATTTATCGATCAGGCTGCCAATTGCAGTCCGAGCTGCGTATCGCCAGTATCGCTCCCGCCGCGACAAGAAGTGCCGCGCATCTGTCGGCAGCGATCAGGCGGTGGCCGAGACTTGCGGCAGCTCAAGGATCGCGACCAATCCAGGCCCATTGTCCTTGAAGATCAGCCGCCCGCCATGAATCTTGGCCACGGCGCTGACCAAGTTCAATCCCAAACCATGGCCAGGGGTGTTGCGGCTGCGGTCAAGTCGCTGGAAGCGTTCGACGATGCGGCGTCGGTCGGCCTTGTCGACGCCCGGTCCATTGTCGTTCACTTGCAGACATATGCAGTCGCCGACGGCAACCAGCGTTAGCCGGATCAGCGTGCCCTGCGGCGTGTGGCACTGGGCATTTTCGAGGAGGTTGGCGGCGGCTTGCGCGATCAGCTCGCGATCGCCGGTCATGGTCAGGCCAGGCTCGATCGACCACAGCAAATTGCGACCGCGGTCGCGGATCGCGGGGGCATAGCTCTGTGCCAGGTCGAGTGCGAGTGCGCTGATATCGACGTCTTCAAAGAACCGGCGGGTCTCGCCGCTCTCGACCTCGGCAATGCGCAGGATCGCACTGAAGAGGGCCAGTACCTCATCAACCCGGGCGATGGCGTCTCGGATGATCTTGTGGTTGGCGGCCGCGCCCACTTTGTTAACTCCGTGCTCAAGCCGGTTGCGCAGCGCGGCGAGCGGCGTGCGTAAGTCATGGGCAATGTCCGTCGACACTTGGCGCAAATTCTCGAGCAGCTGCTCGATCCGCGCGAGCATGCGATTAAGCGTCCGTGCAAGCTGATCAAACTCGTCGCCGCGCGGGCTTACGGTCATGCGGCCCCGTACATCGCCTGCGATAATTGCCTCGGCGCCGTCGCTAATCGACTGCAACCGCCGGCGAAGATAGGCGCCGAAGAGCATCGCGCCACCAAATCCGAGCAGGCACAGGCCGACGAACCCCGCGGCGAACACGGTCAGGATCGTCCGATCGATGCGTTCGATCCATTCGCGGTCAGCGGCGACCAACAACCGCTCCCCGGGTGACAGGTCGATCGCCAGCCCGCGGGCCGAATCCGGACCTTCGCGCGGATCGATGAAGGCGATGTCGTGAAAGCCAAGTTCCGGGCGCGCCGTCCGCAGCGCGCCGTCAATCCGCCGACCGTCGGGCGCGAATACGGCGTACATCAGCCTCGCTGGGGATCGGGAGCTTTCTCGCTGGGCAATGGCATCCGAGAGTTCGCCGCCGCCGTCGCTGCGATACTCGGTCGCCAAGGTTCGCGACTCATCGGCAATCGTTGCGTCGAGCTGGCGGGTGAAGGCGACATGCATGGCCAAAAACACGATCGCTCCGATCGCGGCCATGCCGACCGCGAGTGCCGCTGAATACCCGATCGCCAGTCGATATGCCGCGCTCGCTCGCCACCTAGTCATCGGCGTCAATCCGATAGCCGGCGCCTCGCACAGTGTGGATCAGTTCGCGATCGAAGCCGCGGTCTATCTTGGCGCGCAGTCGGCTGATGTGGCTTTCGATCAAGTTGGTGCCAGGGTCGAAATGAAACGACCAGACATTTTCCAGGAGCATCGTGCGAGTGACGATCTCCCCGGGGTGGCGCATTAAATACTCGAGCAGCTTATATTCCTGCGGCTGAAGATCGATGCGCCCCCCGCCACGAGTCACCTCCCGCCTAAGCAGGTCGATTTCGAGGTCGCCAACGCGAAGCACGGTCACCACGCTTTGGATCGGCGGGCGACGGGTGAGTGCCGCCACCCGCGCCAACAGTTCGGAACCGGCAAACGGCTTCACCAGATAATCATCGGCCCCCGCTTCGAGACCCTCGACCCGATCGCGGATACTCTGCACGGCAGTCAGGAACAGCGCCGGCGTTTGCACCCCGGCCGCTCGCAATGCCTTGAGCACTGCAAGCCCATCTAGATTGGGCACCATCCGGTCGAGAATGAGCACTGCGTAATCGTTACTGGTCGCCAGGAAAACTGCTTCCGGACCGCTCGCGCAACCGTCGACAACGTGCCCGGCGGCCGTTAACATACCGGTGACGTGTTGACGCATCGCCGCATCGTCTTCGAGCAACAGGATTTTCATCGCCAACGGCTGAGAAGATAAATGCGGCCGTGGGGCAAGTTGGCAATTCCCAATCTTGATGTGAGGGTGGGCGAAGGCTGGACCTTCTATCGCCATGGTCAGGCAAACAAGCCTTTAGAGGAGTCCATCATGCGTAAACTTATCACCGCGACCGCCGTTGCACTATTGTTTGCGACCGGCGCCGTCGCCGCGTTGCCGAAGCATTTCGCTGGAGCCAAGCTGATGCCGTCGGCCAAGGTGTCGCTGGCCCAGGCGCGCAAGGCGGCGTTGACGGCGCATCCCGGCGTGATCACCGACCAAGAGCTCGAAAAGGAGGGCGGCGGAACCGGCCTGCGCTACTCGTTCGACATCAAGGCCAAGGGCAAGACCTTCGAAGTCGGAGTCGACGCCCGCACCGGCAAGGTGCTGGAGAACAAGGCCGAAGGCCCTAACCCCGACTGAGACTGATCCGGCCCGATAGCGAGGCGTGGCTCCATTTGCCGCGCCTCGCGTTGTTTGCGACGCCGTCATGTGACACTGCTTCAAACAGTTTGAGGAATGACCCGATGAACGACCGCCCGCAGACCGAGCATGATGTTTTTCAGCATGCGCTGTCCAAGGTGCCCGCGATCACGCTCGGCTTCTGGGTGATCAAGATTCTCGCCACCACGCTTGGCGAAACCGGCGGCGATAGCGTGTCGATGAGCTGGCTCGGCGAAACCACTCCCGGCGCGGCGGCGAGCCCCTACAACGGCTATCTTGTCGGCACGTTGATCTTTGGCGGGCTTCTCGCCGCCCTCGTCTGGGTCCAGATCCGGGCCCGCCGCTTCAATCCGTGGCTCTACTGGCTGACGATCATCGCCTCGACCACCGCCGGCACGACCCTCGCCGACTTCGCCGACCGCTCGCTCGGGATCGGCTATCCCGGCGGTTCGCTGCTCCTCCTCGGCTGCGTCCTGACCTCGCTGTTTGCGTGGTACCGGACGACCGGGACGATCGACGTCAACACCGTCGCCAGCCCGCGCGAGGAGAGCTTCTACTGGCTGACGATCACTTTCTCCCAGACGCTCGGTACCGCGCTTGGCGACTGGGTGGCCGATGCCGGGCTCGGCTATTCGGGCGGGGCATTGGTGTTCGGCGCCGGGCTTGCGGTGCTTGCCGCGCTTTACGCCTTCACCAAGATGTCGCGGGTGACCTTGTTCTGGGCGGCGTTCATTCTCACCCGGCCGCTCGGCGCGACGGTCGGCGATTTCCTCGACAAGCCGATCGCCAAGGGCGGACTGGCGACGAGCCGGCCGATCGCCACGCTCATTCTCGCAGTGTTGATCGTCGCACTGGTCCTGATCCTGCCCCAGCGCGCCGGATCGCACCCGCGCAATATGCCCGAGGAAGCCTAGGTTCCGGGCTTGTCGTCGCCGGCGTCGAGCACCGTCTGCTCGCGCCCGGTGGTATCGGGGCTGACCTTGGCCTGGGTGACGAGGACCGTCGTCCCCGGCGTGATCACCGAGCGCATTGCCTTCACGAACTCCGCCGGCAGGCGCATCTGCTCGACCCGTTCGGTACTGATGACCTCGGCCGGCTCGCCGGTGAGGTCGCCGACCCCGACCTGGATCCATTGCGGATTCTTGCCGCCGGTCAGGGTCATCACCTGGGCTTCGGTGGTCTGCTGGGCGACAACCGCATGGGCGCGGCCGATTTCAACCCCGTGGCGCAGCACCACGACCTGCTGGTCGCCGGTTGAAATGATGATCGACACCGGTCCCTCGGGCGCCGCGGCGGGGTTCCACACAAACGCCTGATCGGGCGCGATCGGCATCGCCGCGACGGCATTGAGTCCCTGCATGTCGGGGGCCAGAACTCCGGCCGGCGGACGCTTGACCGGATCTTCATGACCGCCGGCGATGACCACCGTCCCGCCCATCGGCATGGCGTCGAACAGCGCTTTGGAAAAAGCCATCGGCAAATGGACGCAGCCGTGGCTTTCGGGATAGCCGGGAAGTCCGCCAGCATGAAGCGCGACCCCGCCCCAGGTCAGCCGCTGCTGATAAGGCATGGAGGCATTGTTGTACTTCTTCGAGAAATGCTCCTTGTTTTTCTCGAGGATCGTGAACACGCCGGTCGGCGTGTCGAACCCGGGCCGCCCCGAGCTGATCGTGCTAACCCCGATGCGGATGCCATTGCGATAGACCGTGGCCAGCTGACGGCCGAGGTCCACATAGACCAGGATTGGCCCGGTTGGCGCGATCTTGGGGTACCACAGCCACTGCCCCGGCTTGAGCGCCTCGGCTTCCTTGGCGAGCTTGAGCTCGGCCGGTTTGGGCGCGCCCTGGGCGAGCAGCGGCGCCGAGCCCGCCACCAGCAGGCAAGTCGCCAGGATCATCCATCGCGTCTTCATCGCCCCGTTCCCCTGTCTCGGCGTCGCCATATCATAACGAACCCTCGGCACATCGCAAAACGCCCCCGGCCGATTGGGCCGGAGGGCGTCTGCACATCGAGAATGTGGCGCTTGAGCTTATTCGTCGCCGGTCAGGAAGGCGGGCGAGAAGCCGGGCGCCGGGCCGTCGTCCTTGCCGCCCTCGCTGTCGCGGCGCGGGCCGCGATCGCCGCGACCTTCGCTCCTGGGTCCACGGTCGCGATCGCCGCCGCGTCCACCATCGCGTCCGCCGCCGTCGCGACGGGGACCACGATCGCGGTCGCCGCCACGGCCGCCGCCGCCATCGCGGCGCGGGCCACGATCGCCGCGGCCTTCGCCCCTGGGACCACGGTCGCCGCCTTCACGCGGTTCGCGCGGGGGGCGGGTGTCGGCGATTTCCTCGCCGGTTTCCTGATCGACCAAGCGCATCGACAGACGCACCTTGCCGCGAGAATCGACCTCGACCAGCTTGACCTTGACCTCCTGGCCTTCGCTCA
>JARXKO010000043.1 GCA_030271595.1 Pseudomonadota bacterium
CGATTGTCGCCGCACTTGATTTCAATCAAGGCCCACGTCGTCCGATCGGCGGAACTTGGCGCCATGCTGCCCCCGTGCGCCAAACTTTCCTCCGCTGTCGCCGCTGGTCACGATGAGTGTGACTGGCCGATCGGGCATGAAATCGATCTGTCGCTATGCCTCGACCTCGAGCGCCTCGCCGACGGGTTACCGGCCTTGCCCTGCGACTATGATCTTCGGCAGCTAAGCGACCGATTGCACCATGCCAGCGAACGCTGGAGCGATCCGGCCAGCGCGCGTCTGGTCGCCGGATCGGCCGTGGCGGCCGAGGCGCGGATCGCCGATTCGATTCATGCCGAGGACGTCGTCGAGGCGATCTGGCGCCATTGGCGCAAGCCATCGACTGCATCGACCGGCCAGCTCAGTTATATGCTGCGCGCCTTGTTCGACGGCCGCCGCCGGGCCGTTGCGCTCGAGCAATTGTGGCTCGGCTGCGTCGATTGTCAGTCTTCGGCGAGGGACTGAAGCGCGGCGCGGTCGTGAATCGCAACCGTTCGCCCGCCGCGATCGGCGGCGATGATCCCGGCGGCCTTGAGCTCGGTGAATTGGCGGCTGACGGTTTCGATCGTCAGGCCGAGATAATCGCCGATGTCACCGCGACTGAGCGGCACCTCGATCGACCCCATGTTCCCATCGCGCATCAGGCCAAGCAGGAAACCCGCGACCCGTGCCTTGGCGCTCTTTCGAGCAAGGGTCAGCTGGCGCTCGCGGGCCTCGTTGAGACTGCGCATGGTCCGCTCGAGCAGCGCGCGCTCGAGCTTGGGCCGGTCGGCCATCGCCCGTTCGAACGAGGATCGCGGGTAAATGCATAATTCGGTGTTGCGGATGGCGATCGCGGTGAGCGCGCCGGAATCCGCAAACGGCTGGCCGACGAAATCGCCGTCGGCAAGCAATCCGACCGCCTGTTCGCGGCCGTCAGGAGTGGTCTTGAGCAGCTTGATCGCGCCGCTGACGATATTGGCGCAGAGCAGATTGTCATCGCCTTCCGAGGTCACCACGGTCCCTTCGCGCACCACAACCTTGCGGCCGAGCTTGCCGAGCTCGGCAAGCTCCGAGTCGCACAGCGAAGCACATAGCGACGTGTCGCGGACAAGGCAGTCGTGGCAACGCTTGGGCAGATCATCGGCCATGGCCTCGTCTAGGCCATGTCGATGGCCAAGTCAGCCCTCGGCCCTCGTCAGCCCCGGAGCAGCGAACGCAAGCACCGCGGCGGCCGCGAACGGTCCGCCGCGCATTGGTGTCATCCCCGCCCCTCCACGTCTTCGTCATCATCAATCAGGATTCGCTCGGCTGCGCCGTCGAGATCCTCGAACTGCCCGCTCCGTGCCGACCAGAAGAACGCGGCCAGCGCGGCCAGTCCCAGTCCCAGCGCAATCGGCAGGAGAAGCAGGATTTCGGTCATCGCGCCGCCCACTGCAGGCGCAGCGAATTGGCGACGACGATGATCGAACTTCCCGACATCGCCAGCGCTGCGATCAATGGCGTGATCAGCCCGGCGATGGCGAGCGGCACGGCCAGCGCATTATAGCCGATCGCGAGCGCGAAATTCTGCTTCACCACCCGCATCGTCCGGCGCGAGGCCCGCAGCGCGACCGGAACGGCGAGCAAGCTGTCGCCGAAGAAGATGAAGTCCGCCGACATCTGGCCGACGTCGCTCGCCGCCGCGGGCGCCATTGCCACGTTGGCGCTTTTCATCGCCGGTCCGTCGTTGAGGCCGTCGCCGACCATCAGCACGCGGTGCCCGGCCGCCTGCTCCGCCGCGACCAGCGCATTCTTCCCGTCCGGTGTGACCTCCCCCGCCGCGGGAATCCGCATCGCCGCGGCGATCGCGACCACCACCTCGGCGCGATCGCCGCTGACCAGCAGCGGCTCGACTGACTCTCGGCGAAGCTCGGCCATGGCCTTGGCGGCATCGGGCCGGAGCGTGTCCGCGAAGACGATCGAGCGGACCCGCCCGCCGACGGTGCCGAAGCCTGCCTGAGTGGACGAACCGAGGCTCGTGCCGCCGACCCAATCGGGCCGCCCGAACCGCCATTCGCGGCGCTTGTGGAACCCCCGGACACCAAGCCCGGGCTCCTCGGCGACATCGGTCAGGGTGGCGCTGTCGACATCGCTTAGCGCGCTGGTCACTGCCCGCGCCAACGGATGACGGCTGGCGCGGGCGAGCGCCGCGAGGATCGAGCGCTCGCCGACCCCCTGGGGCAGGTTCGAGGCTTCAAGCCGTCCCAGGGTCGCGGTCCCGGTCTTGTCGAGCAAGGCGCGGTCGATCCCCGCCATCCGTTCGAGCGCCGATCCGGTGCGAAGCAGAATCCCGCCGCGCATCAGCGAACCCGCGGCGACCACCTGGGCGATCGGAACCGCCAGACCCAGCGCGCACGGGCAGGTAATGATCAAGACCGCGACCGCGATCAGCAACGCCTGGTGGACACCCGCACCGCTCAGCCACCACCCGATGAAGCTTAATGCGGCCAGGCTGTGCACCGCCGGCGCGTACAGCCGCGCCGCGCGGTCGGCGATCCCGACCATGGTCGAGCGCGACTGGCCGGCCGCCTCCATCAGCCGCGCGATGGCCGCGATTCCCGTCGCCTCGCCAACCGCTGTCGCGGTGACCTCCACCGGGTTGGCGATATTGATCGTCCCGGCAATCACCGCCGAGCCCGGACCAACCGCGATTGGCAGGCTTTCGCCGGTCACCAGCGACTGGTCGATCTCGCTGCTCCCAAGCGCGACTTCGCCATCTGCAGCAATGCGCTCGCCGGCGGCGACGAACAGCCGGTCGCCGGGCATCAGCGCCTCGACTGGCCGGCGGTGGTGACGGCCATCGATCACGACCGTCGCTTCGCCCGGCACCCGGCGCAGCAGCGCCGCCACCGAATCCTCCGCCCGGGCCCGCATCAGGCTGTCGAGAAAGCGGCCGCCGAGAAGGAAGAACAGCAGCATCACCGCTCCGTCGAAATAGGCGTGGGGGCCGCCGGTCGCGGTTTCGTAGAGGCTCATTGCGACGGTCAGCAGGACTCCGATGGAAATCGGCACGTCCATGTTGGTCCGGCGATTGCGCAGCGCCCGCAACGCGCTGCGGAAAAACGGCCGGCCCGAATACGCGACCGCGGGGATCGCGATCAGCGCCGACACCCAGTGAAACAGCTGGCGGGTGTCGCCGGTCGCGCCCGACCAGATGCTGACCGACAGCAGCATGATGTTCATCGCCGCGAAGCCGGCCACCGCGAGCGCCAGCATCAGCTCGCGGCTCTCCGCGTTGCGACCGGGCGTGGCCAGCGCTTGACCGGCAAACGGATGGGCGGCGAAGCCGAGGCTCGCGAACGCCTCGACGACCGCCTCGTCGCTCAATCCGGGGACGTGATCGACCCGAACTCGGCGGGCGCCGAGATTGACCCGAGCGGATTCGATTCCGCCGACCTTGGGCAGGCCCTGCTCGATGCGCGCGATGCAGGCCGCGCAGCGCATCCCCTCGACCGCGAACAGCGATTGGCTGGCGCCCGGCGCGATCCGCTGCGGCGCGTTCACGACTTGACCTCCGTCAGGAAGTGCGCCGCATGGCCGCCAGCGCGGATGGTGACATGCGCTTGCCAACGCCCGGGACTTACCGGGTCGAGCGAGCGCAGCACGCCGTTGCCGATCGCGGCCATGCGTGGGCGGGCCTCGGCGATCCGGCCGAGCGGGTGGACCAGGACGACGTCGGCCGTCGCGGAGCCGCCGGCATTGGTGCGAATGATCAGGTGGCCGTCCTCGATGGTTGTCTGCGCGGTCCAGCCGAGCCGGTCCTGGGCCCGGGCCTTGGCGATCCACCGATTATAGTCCTGGCTCGCGACATAGCCGTTTTCGGCCAACAACCCGCCGAAGGTTGAGCTGGCCAGTCGCGCCATGGTGAAATTGACCGCGATCACGATCGCGAAAAAGCCGCTCAGGATGGCGGTCATGTGCCAGCCGGTGAAGCGTCTGGTCATTGCGATTCCTCCGGTCGTTCGAAGCGCGCCTTCCCGACCGCCTGGCCGCCGTCGCGGTCGAGCGCCCGGGCGACGATCAGGATCGGGGTTTGCTGCGGGCCGCTGTCGGGCGCGGCGAGATACAGCGAATGGGTCGCGACCTGATCCGCGGGGACGTCATACGCAAGCGCGCTCACCGACTGATCCGAGCCGCGCGATTCATCCCACAAGCGCCCCTTGATCCCATCGACGGTGACGATGAACCGGCGCGGCCGTTCCTCCATGTTGCTGAGCTTGATGGTGAAGCTGTTGCGAATCTCGCCATTACTCAGCCGCACCCATACCGGATTGCGGCTCTGCGCGATGTCGAGCGTGAGGCGCTCGCGGTTGCCGAGCGTGAACAACATGGCCAGGCCGACTGCTGCCCAGATGGTGAAATAGACGATCGTCCGCTGGCGCAGGACCCGGCGCAGCGGGCTTTTTGCCGGAAGCCCGGCACGAGCGAGTTCCTCATCGACTTCGGTGGTGTAGCCGATCAGCTTGGGCGGGCGGCCGACCCGGCGCATGACCTCGTCGCACGCATCGATGCACAAGGCGCAGGTGATGCAGCCGATCTGCGGTCCCTGGCGAATGTCGATCCCGGTCGGGCACACCGCGACACAGGCCAGGCAATCGATGCAGTCCCCGGCGGGGCTCAAGCTCGCGGCCTCGAGCTGGCGCTTGACGCCGTGGCTGCGGGGCTCCCCGCGCCACGCCTTGTAGGTCACCACCAGGCTTTGCTCGTCGAGCATCGCGCCCTGGATGCGCGGCCACGGGCACATGTAGATGCAGACCTGCTCGCGCAGGAAACCGCCGAAGATGAAGGTCGTCATCGTCAACACGAAAACGGTCGCATACGCGACCCGCGGCGCGGTCCCGGTGATCAGCTGGTGGAACAGCGTCGGAGCGTCGGCGAAATAGAAAATCCACGCGCCGCCGGTCAGCACTCCGATCGCCAGCCATACCGACCATTTGCTCAGCCGCCGGGCGATCTTGGCCGGTCCCCATGGCGCGTCGTCGAGCTTGCGCTGGGCATTGCGGTCGCCGTCGATGAACCGCTCGACATGGAGGAACAAATCGGTCCACACGGTCTGGGGACAGGTGTAGCCGCACCACGCCCGGCCGACTGCGCTGGTGACCAGGAACAGCCCGAGCGCGGCCATCACCAGAAGCCCGGCGACATAATAGAATTCCTGCGGCCAGATCTCGATCGAGAACATGTAGAAGCGGCGGTGGGCAAGATCGATCAGCACCGCCTGATCGGGCGCGTGCGGACCGCGGTTCCAGCGCAGCCACGGAGACGCGTAATAGATCGTCAGCGTGACCACCATCACCAGCCATTTGAAGCGCCGGAACGGTCCGTCGATCTGTCGCGGGAAGACCTTGCGGCGCTTTTCGAAAAATTGGTTCCGGGCGCGGTTGGTGAGGTCGTCAGCGGGAAGCATTTTGCTTGACCGGCGCCGGGACCTTGCCGGCTTCCGCCTGCGCTTCCCCCTGCGGCTCGGCATCGGGCACGAACTTCTCGCCGCCGCCGAGTGAATGGACGTAAGCGGCGAGCATCTTGACCGTTGCCGGGTCGAGCCGGCCGCCCCACGCAGGCATCACCCCGCCGCGGCCGTTGGTCAGCGTTTCGACAATGGTCTCGCGGTCGCCGCCGTAGAGCCAGATGCGGTCGGTAAGGTTGGGCGCGCCGAGCAGCCTGTTGCCCTTGCCGTCGGCGCCGTGGCAGGCGGCGCAAGTGGCAGCGAAGACGAGGCTTCCGCGCGCCGCCGAAGCGCCTGGCCGGGCAGCGCCCGACAAGGTCATGACATAAGCCGCGACATCGCCGATCTGCGCCGGCGGCAGCAGGCCGTCACGACCGAAAGCCGGCATCTGGCTGACCCGGGTCGCCGGGTCGGGGGCGAAGCGGACGCCGTGGTCGATCGTCTGATAGATGGTCTTGAGGTCGCCGCCCCACAGCCAGTCGTCATCGTTGAGATTGGCATAGCCCTTGCCGCCGGCGGCGCCCGACCCGTGGCATTGCACGCAATTGACCCGGAATGCAGCGGCCCCGCCCTGGATCGCGGCATGCATCAGTTTGGAATCGTCGGGCAGGCGCTCGACCGGGATTTGCGCAAGCGCCAGCATGAGCGGCTTGCGCCGTGCCGATTCCGACTTCATCTCGGCGCTCAACTGGTCGCGGCTCGACCAATGGGAAAGGCCGGCGGTCGCCCCGCCGATCATCGGCCAGGCCGGGTAATAAATGGTGTAGCCAATGGCAAAGACGATGGTCGCATAGAGGGTCAGCAGCCACCATCGCGGCATCGGCGTATCGAGCTCCTCGATCCCGTCCCATTCGTGGCCGACGGTTTCGGTGCCGGTCGCCGGATCGATATGCTTGCCTTCACCCATCGCGCTCGTCCTCGTCGAAGATCATGTCCGCGGCGCGGCGGTTGGAGGGGCGCTTCGACGGGCGAAAGGCCCAGCCAACAAGGACCAGATACAGCAGCGCCATCAGCGCCAGCCAAATGCTGTCGGCGAAGTGGCGGAAGCCTTCGTAGCTCACCGTTGATCCTCCTCCTGCGGTTGCACCTTGCGGAAATCGACATGAGTCCCGAGCTGCTGGAGATAGGCCACCAGCGCGTCCATTTCGGTCACCCGGTTGGGGTTGCCGTCATAATCGCGCGCCTTGGCGTCGGGGTAGCGGCGCTCGAGATCGGCGGCATCGCTGTCGGCCCGCGCCTGGACCTGGATGTCGCTGTCGGCCTTGGCGATATCCTCCTTGCTGTAGGGAACGCCGACATCGCTGAGGGCCGCAAGGTTTGCGCCATAGCCGGCGGAATCGAGATCGCGGTCGGCGAGGAAACCATATTTGGGCATGATCGATTCGGGCACCACCGAGCGCGGGTCGGTGAGGTGCTGGGCGTGCCATTCGTCCGAATAGCGGCCGCCAACCCGCGCCAGGTCGGGGCCGGTCCGTTCCGACCCCCATTGGAAGGGGTGGTCGTACATGCTTTCGGCGGCGAGACTATAGTGGCCGTAGCGCTCGACCTCGTCGCGGAACGGGCGGATCATCTGGCTGTGGCAGGTGTAGCAACCCTCGCGCACATAGACGTCGCGGCCGGCCTGCTCGAGCGGGGTCAGCGGGCGCACGCCCTGGACCCGCTCGATCGTCTGGTCGATGTAGAACAAGGGCGCGATCTCGACGATTCCGCCGATCGCCACGGTGATCAACGTGGCCACCGCGAGCAAGGTGATGTTGCGCTCGAGCTTCTTGTGGAATTGCAGCATGGCCACGGCGCTTATCCTTCAACCTTGGCGGGGAGCGGACGGTCGGCCGCCGCGTCGTACGCCGCCTGGTGAAGCGGCGCTTCGCGGCGTTGCTTGCCGAGAATCGTCGCCCAGACGTTCCACACCATCAGGATCGCGCCGACGAAATAGAGCAGCCCGCCGCCGATCCGCATCACGTAATAAGGATGCATCGCCTTGACGACGTCGGCGAAGGAATAGACCAGATAGCCGTCGGCCCCATATTCGCGCCACATCAGCCCCTGGGTGATGCCCGCCACCCACATCGAGGAGGCGTAGAGCGCGATCCCGACCACCGCGAGCCAGAAGTGCCAGTTGACGAAGCGCAGCGAATACAGCCGCTCGCGGTGCCACAGCCGCGGCACCAGATAATAGATTGCGGCGAAGGTGATCATTCCGTTCCAGCCGAGCGCGCCCGAATGGACATGGCCGATCGTCCAATTGGTGTAATGCGACAATGAATTGACCGTCTTCACGCTCATCATCGGACCCTCGAACGTCGACATGCCGTAGAATGCGAGCGCGGCGACCATCATGCGGATGATCGGGTCGGTGCGAATTTTGTCCCACGCCCCGTTGAGGGTCATCAGCCCGTTGATCATCCCGCCCCAGCTCGGCATCCACAGCATCACCGAGAACACCATTCCAAGCGTCTGCGCCCAGTCCGGCAGAGCAGTGTAATGGAGGTGGTGCGGGCCGGCCCAGATGTAGAGGAAGATCAGGCTCCAGAAATGAACGATCGACAGCCGGTAGCTGTAGACCGGGCGCTCGGCCTGCTTGGGGACGAAGTAATACATCATCGCGAGGAAGCCGGCGGTGAGGAAGAAACCGACCGCATTATGGCCGTACCACCATTGGGTCAGCGCATCCTGCACGCCCGCAAAGGCGGAATAGCTTTTCGAGCCGAGGAAGCTGACCGGAACCGCCAGATTATTGACGATGTGGAGCACCGCGATGGTGATGATGAACGCCAGATAGAACCAGTTGGCGACATAGATGTGCGGTTCGCGCCGGCGCACGACGGTGGCGATGAACACCGCCGCATAAGCGACCCACACCACCGTCAGCCACAAATCGACATACCATTCGGGCTCGGCATATTCGCGCGCTTCGGTGACCCCGAGCACATAGCCGGTGGCAGCGAGGATGATGAACAGCTGATAGCCCCAGAAGACGAACCGGGCGAGGCTCGGGAACGCCAGCCGCACCCGGCCGGTGCGCTGGACGACGTAGAAACTGGTGGCGAGCAAGGCGTTGCCGCCGAACGCGAAAATCACCGCCGAGGTGTGCAGCGGGCGCAGCCGGCCGAAATTGAGATAGGGCTCGAAATTGAGGAGCGGGAAAGCCAGCTGGGTGGCGATCACCAGGCCGACGAGGAACCCGACCATGCCCCAGAAGACGGTCGCGATCACGCCCCAGCGGACGACCTGGTCGTCATAGCGTCCGGCGAGGTCGCGGGCGGTCGGACGCAAGATCGCAATTCCCTGCGCGCCGGCAAAGGCCGCGATCAAACCCGCAATCGCGAAGATCGTCATGTGCACCGCAAAGGCGCCGTCGTGCGCGCCCGCCGCCATCAGCAAGGCGATCGCGGCAAGCGCGACCCAAGCCAGCGAACGGACGAAAATGGCTTCCATTGAGCAGCTCCTCGAAATCGTGCCTAGCGGCCGCGCGGCGGACCGCGTTTGACGGCAATCAATTGGCTGCCGGGCGATTGCCGTCGCCGCCATCAGCCCCGTGGACAGCTCCAGCGGCTTCGAGCGGGGTGGTGTCGGGCGCCGAGGCGCGGACGTCGGCGAGGAGGTAGAGCCAGGCGAAGGCGGCGAGCCCCCAGGCCGCGAAGTGGATCAGGAGCGCGGCCAGGATCGCGGCTTTCGACGGCCCCCGCTCGCCCGGGCCGGGAACGATGTCGCCGTCGGACATCGGCCGGAACAGCCGCATCAGGCTGCGCGCGTTGACCAGCATGTAGCCGAAGGTCGCGAACACCATCGCAAAGCTCAGCAACAGCACGAGTGAACCAGTCGAAAAAGGCATGCGCGCTCCCCCCGGGGCCGTTGATGTTCAACCGGGTTTTAATCGCGATTGCGCGCGCGCGATTTGAGCAAACGCAAACGGCCGCTCGAGTTCAACTCGCCTGGCCATGCCGGAGACTGTTCTCAAGCTTTGAGAATGGCTGGGGCGGCAGGATTCGAACCTGCGAATGCCGATACCAAAAACCGGTGCCT
>JARXKO010000044.1:0-2638 GCA_030271595.1 Pseudomonadota bacterium
CTCGGCGACATTTTCGTGCTGCGGCTTGGCCGGCACCGTGCGGCGCTGGAAGCGCGACACATCGCCGCCGGTGGTGAAGGTCGTATTATGGTCATTGGGGCGGTTGGCGATCGCCAACAGGAGCGACTTTTCCTTGGCCGGATCGACATTGGCCGGAAGTTTGACATCACCCTCCGCGACCGCGCGTTCGAGCTCCGAGGCATTGTCGGCGATCGAGCGCAACGACAGCGACAGCGTCCCGACACTCTGGCCGACCGCGATCTTCTCCGCGATCCGCGGAGTCACCTCGAGCGTGACGTTGGTGAAGGTCTTGACGGTTGTCTTGCCGTCGGCGTCCTTGTCGCTGTAGCGCTGGTCGGTGGCGAGCACGCGGATATTGCGGACGATCGTCTCCGACACCTTGAGCGGTGGGCCGTCGCCGCCGCCGGTGACTTCCTGGGTCAGGACGATGTCGACATGGTCGCCTGGAAAGACGAAGCCGGCGACTCCGGTCGAGGCGTTTACCGGCACGGTGATGGCGCGCATGCCGGAACCCAAAGCGGCGGCGAGGAAGCCGCGGTCCTGCGGGCCGACAAGGGCGCCGCGAGTGACCGGCTGGCCAGCGGTGATCGGGTAGCGAACGACCGTGCCGATCAGGCTTTGGGCATTGCCGCCCTGACCGTCGACATAATAAGCGCTTTCGATCAGCTCGTTGGGCCACGGCTGATAGGACAGGCTTTCGGCATCGATGATGGTGCCGACGGGCAGTGCCTTGCGCGCCACCAACACCCTTGGCCCGGTCGGGACGGGAGCCGCGGCCGCCTGCTGCGCACCGGCGCCGGCGAACATGTTCTTGGCCATGACCGCAGTGATGACCGCGATGACGAGCGCTCCACAGAGCAGCGCAACCTTCTTAGCATTCATGGCGAAATCGCCTCCCCTTGCCGGGCTTTAAAATCCACGGCACCACACATCAGACAAATTGGTTAAGAAACCGTTGGGCGAGTATCGCCAGGCCGCCTGCCGCGATCGCTACGCCATAGGGTATTTCGGGCTTGCCGGATTGACCCCGGGCGCGGCGCACAACCATGATCCCAAGCGTCAGCAAGCCACCGGCAAGCGACATGAAAACGAGGAAGCGCAAGGTCGAGGCCGGCGAGAACCACAAGGCCAGCGCGGCCGCCAGCTTGACGTCGCCGCCACCCATCATGCCGGCGTAGAAGGCCCCGGCAAGGAGGATGAAGACTCCGGCCGCGACCGCGACCTGAATCCCGATTCCGGGCCACAAAGGCAGTCCTACCGCCAGCCAATGGAGTGGAGCGAGACCGGCAACGACGAGGTTGAGCCGGTTCGAAATGGTCATAGTCCGCACGTCGATGACAGCCGCAACCACCAGCAGCAGCGCCAGAACAGCTTCCAGAATTTGAACGAACGCCCCGTCAATCATGGTCGCTACCACTAGACGCCGGGGCTTTCGAATTCGTAACCAGCCCTGTGGAAATTGACATCGCCATCATCGGCGGCGGGATCGCCGGGGCCAGCCTCGGGGCCGAAATCGCCGGCCGCAGGCGCACCTTGATCGTCGAGGCCGAGGACCAGTGCGGCTATCATTCGACCGGAAGGTCGGCGGCGTTTTTCCTGGAAAGCTATGGCGGCGTCGAAGTCGCGAAGCTCAATTCGGCATCGGCGCCGCTATTGGCCAATCCGCCAGCGGATTTCTCCGCGCGCGGCTTCCTCAGCAAGCGCGGTGCGGTCCACGTCTCCAGGGACCAGTGGCCCGAATTGCCAGCGGGTGTCGCAAGCGAACGTCTCGACCGGGCGGCACTCGAGCGGCTGGTGCCCGGGATTCGCCCCCAGTGGATTCGCGGGCTGCTCGAGCCCGGCTGCGCCGACATCGACGTCGCCGCGCTCCACGCCGCCTTTCTGCGCAAGTTCAAGCGCTCGGGCGGAACATTGCGCACCGCATCACGGCTGGTCGCTGCGCGTCGCTCCCGCGGCCGCTGGCAGATCGACTTCGCCGATGGTCACCGCGTTAGCGCCGCGATCCTGGTCAATGCCGCCGGGGCTTGGGTCGATGAAGTCGCCGGTGCCTGCGGCGTCGCGCCGCTCGGTTTCACCCCCTTTCGGCGGACGATGGTCCAGCTCAAGGTCGGGCGCGGCGGCCTCGCCGCGTTGCCGCTGGTCAATGACTCCGCCGGACAATTTTATTTCAAAGGCGAGGGTGATCGCTCGATCTGGCTCAGCCCGCACGACGAAATCGCCAGCAAACCGTGTGACTCGGCGCCAGAAGAAATCGATGTCGCGACGGCCATCCACCGCTTTGAAGGAGTGGTCGACTGGCCGGTCGAGCGGGTCGAGCGGAGCTGGGCGGGCCTGAGGACCTTTTCGCCCGATCGCCTTCCAGTCTTCGGGTTCGATCCCTCGGCCGACGGGTTCTTCTGGTGCGCTGGTCAGGGCGGCTTTGGAATCCAGAGCTCGCCCGCCGCGGCCCGACTGGGCGCGGCTGTAGTGCTGGGCGAGACTCTCCCGAGCGAGCTGGCGGCGATCGACCCCGCCCATTTCGCGCCGGAGCGATTCGGCTGAGATGAGGTGATGGGGGGAAACCGAGCAGTCTCCCCCCCACCTAGGCCGAACAGGGTAGACGACTCGGGTGTTGCCC
>JARXKO010000044.1:2738-9318 GCA_030271595.1 Pseudomonadota bacterium
CTCAGGACCTTGATCGAAAGCGATCGGCCGCGTCGCAGGCCAAAGCGTCGACCCGATCGTTTTCCGGATGGCCGCTATGCCCCTTGACCCAATGCCATTCGACCCGGTGCGGATCGACCGCGTCGAGCAGTTCCTGCCATAAATCGGCATTCTTGACCGGTTTCCTGTCGGCGGTGCGCCAGCCGTTCTTGAGCCAGCCGTGGATCCAGCGGGTGATGCCATCGCGGACGTAATGGCTGTCGGTATGGATTTCGACGCGGCACGGCCGCTTGAGCGCGTTCAGCCCCTCGATTGCGGCCTTGAGCTCCATCCGGTTGTTGGTGGTGTCGGCTTCGCCACCGGCAATTTCGCGTTCCTTGTCGCCAATGCGCAGCAGGGCCGCCCAGCCGCCGGGGCCAGGATTCCCGCGGCACGAGCCGTCGGTGAACAGTTCGACCAGCGGCAGTGTCGTCACGCAGGCAGGCCGACCAGCTCTCGCGGGAGCTTGAAGATCATCCGCTCGGGGGTGTGATCGACGTGGGTCTCGCTGACGGTAAACCGGCCGGCGAGCGCATCGACAACTTCGCGGACCAGCACTTCGGGGGCCGATGCACCGGCGGTGACCCCGGTCGCTCGGGGTTGGCCAAACCATGTCCAGTCGATGTCGCTGGCGCGTTCGATCAGCCGCGCCGGGCAACCCATGCGCTCGGCCACTTCGGCCAGGCGCAATGAATTGCTGCTGTTGGGTGAACCGATGACCAGCATCCGCTCGCATTCGGCCGCGATCGCCTTGACCGCGGCCTGGCGGTTCGAAGTGGCGTAGCAAATATCTTCGCTGCGCGGGACCTGGATGGCGGGGAAGCGGGCTTTGAGCGCGGCGACGATCGCCGCGGTATCGTCGACCGACAAGGTGGTCTGGGTGAGGAAGGTCAGGTTGGTGGGGTCGGCGACCTCGAGCGCCGCGACATCCTCGAGTGTCTCGATGAGCGTGATCGACCCCGGCGGGACCTGACCAAAGGTGCCGATGACCTCCGGGTGGCCGCCGTGACCGATGAACAGGATGTGGCGGCCGTCGGCGCTCAGCCGCTCGGCCTGGCGGTGGACCTTCGACACCAGCGGGCACGTCGCATCGACATAAGTGAGGCCGCGGTCCTGCGCCGCGGCGGGAACCGATTTGGGGACGCCATGGGCCGAAAACACTACCGGCCGGTCGTCGGGAACCTCGTCGAGCTCGTCGACGAAGATTGCACCCATTGCCGCCAGGCGGTCGACGACGAAGCGGTTGTGGACGATTTCGTGGCGGACATAGACCGGCGCTCCGAACCGTTCGAGCGCGAGCTCGACGATCTGGATCGCCCGGTCGACTCCGGCGCAGAACCCGCGCGGCGCCGCGATCAGGACGTTGAGATTTGGTCGGATGCCGTTCACATCGCGCGATGTAAGCCATCGCTTGCAGCCTTGGTAGGGCCTACCTATGACACGCCGCATAATCGTGCCGTTCAGTGCAAAGGACCGAACCCCAGTGAAGCTACGCCTCGCCGCCCTCGTGCCCTTGTTCCTGCTCAGTTCGTGCCGCCATTCGGGCGACCTGATGGATGATGAAAAGGGCGTCTATTCGGTCCGCAATGCCTGCCCCATCGCCGGGGTCCCGGCGGCCACTGGCGACATCACCTTGTTCGGCCCCGGCGGAAGCGCCGATTCGCGCAACATCGACGTCACCGCGACCATCACCCACGTCCACGGGACCTGCGCCGACACCGGATCGGACCTGGTTTCGACCGTGACGTTCCTCGTGCTGGGCCTGCGTTCCGACGCGACCAAGCCGCGCCAATTGGTTCTACCCTATTTCGATGTTGCCCTTCAGGGCGGCGAGACGGTCGTTGCCAAGCAGGTTGGGCAGATCGTGCTCAGCTTCGCGGCCGGCGACCCCCATGCCTCGGCCCAGGTTCAGGCGACCGTGCGGGTCAGCCGGGCAGCGGCGACCCTGCCCGATTCCGTCCGCCACGAATTGACCCGCGAGCGCAAGCCCGGCGAACTCGAAGCAGCGATCGACCCGCTGAGCGATCCGGCGATCCGCAGCGCGGTCGCCAAGGCGACGTTCGAGCATCTGGTCGGTTTCCAGATGACCGAAGAGCAATTGCGCTACAACGCGACGCGCTAAGCCTCGCCGAGAGTAGCTTCCTGCCTGATTGACTCGCGCGCGTGGGCCAGCCAAGGCTCGCCACTGTCACCGGTGGCAGTGCCAACGGAATGGCAGCGCGGGAGAGTTCGTCCGATCCCTTCGAGGACCGGACGGCGCCGAAGGAGCAACCGCCCCCGGAATCTCTCAGGCCCATGGACCGCGCCTGCCTGACAGTCTGGAAAGTGCCCGCCTCGCGCCTGCGATGCTGGCCGCCGAAGGGGTAACCCCGGGTATTGCACCCCGGGGGAAAGCTCTCAGGTCCGAGCGACAGACGGGGGCGGAATGCCGGGAAGCCGCAGCAGCGGCGAACTGTCATTGGTCGCATCAAAAGGGCTTGGATCATGGGCGAAACCGAACAACCGCAAGCCACCCTGCCGCTCGATCAGTGGCACCGCGACCATGGCGGCCGGATGGTCGCCTTCGCCGGCTATGCGATGCCGGTCCAGTATGACGGGATCATGGCCGAACATTTGTGGACGCGCGAGAATGCCGGCCTGTTCGATGTCAGCCACATGGGTCAGCTGCTGATCCACGGCAAGGACTCCGACCGCGCGCTGGAGACCCTGCTACCGGGAGATTTCTCGGCCCAGAAGGATATGAAACTCAAATATTCGCTGCTCCTGGCCGATGATGGCGGGATCATCGACGATTTGATGGCCACCCGCCGCGGCGACGATTTCTATGTCGTCGTCAACGGCGCGACCAAATATGGCGACATCGAGGTCCTGCAGCAGGGTCTGCCGCGCGACATCGTCGTCGATTACATGAAACAGCAGGCGCTGCTGGCGCTGCAGGGCCCGCGCGCAGTGGAAGTGCTCGATGCAATCGTCCCGGGCGTCGCCGAGCTGACCTTCATGGAGGGCCGCGCCTTCCACGCGCTCGGCCAGACCTTGTGGATCAGCCGTTCGGGCTACACCGGCGAGGACGGGTTCGAAATTTCGGTGCCGGGGAATGGCGCTGCCGCGCTGGCGGACGCGATTCTCGACAATCCTTTGGCCAGGCCGGTCGGGCTCGGCGCCCGCGATTCGCTGCGGCTCGAGGCGGGATTGCCGCTCTACGGCCACGACATCGACCGTTCGACTACGCCGGTCATGGCCGGCCTCACTTTCGCGATCAACAAGCGCCGCCGGGCCGAAGGCGGCTTTCCCGGCGCGGCGCGGATCCTCGGCGAACTCGACCAGGGCCCGGTGCAGAAACGCATCGGCCTCACCATCGAGGGCCGCCAGCCGGTGCGCGAAGGCGCGGTCATTCTCGATCGCGAAGGCAGCGAAATCGGCCGCATCACCAGCGGCGGGCATTCGCCCTCGCTCCAGCGGCCGATCGCAATGGGCTATGTCGCCGCCGCCCTCGCCGAGGAAGGAACCGCGCTCAAGATCGAACAGAGCGGCAAATTGTTCGACGCCACCGTCACCCCACTGCCGTTCGTCCCCCACCGCTATCATCGCAAGCAGCCAGGAGCCTGAGCAATGAGCCTGTATTTCACCAAGGACCATGAATGGGTCGAGGTCGACGGCGATTCCGCCACCGTCGGCATTTCCGACCACGCCCAGCAGGCGCTTGGCGATATCGTTTTCGCCGAGGTTCCCGAGGCCGGGCGCCAAGTGAAAAAGGGCGACGAGGCCGCGGTGGTTGAATCGGTCAAGGCCGCATCGGACGTCTATGCGCCGGTGTCGGGCGTGGTCACCCACGGCAATGCCGCGCTTGCCGACGATCCCGCGCTGGTCAACCGCGAACCCGAAGGCGCGGGCTGGTTCTTCAAATTGACCCTGACCAATCCGGCCGAACTCGACGGACTGATGAGCGAGAACGACTATCGCGCCTGGCTGAACACGCTTTGACCACAGTCCCCGCCTCGACCAGCGACTGGGATGCAGCGGACTATGCCCGGGTTGGCGGCTTCGTCGCCGCGCTCGGTCAGGCGGCGCTCGATCTGCTCGATCCGCGGCCGGGCGAGCACATCCTCGATGTCGGCTGCGGCGATGGCACGCTGACGCTCAAGATTCGCGAGGCCGGTGCTTCGGTCGTCGGCATCGACAATAGCGAAAGCATGGTTGCCGCGGCCCGCGCCAAGGGCCTCGACGCGCGGCTCATGGATGCCGCTGAGCTCAAGTTTACCGAGGCCTTTGACGCGGTCTTCTCCAACGCCACTTTGCACTGGATTCTGGCCAAGAACCGGGCCGCGCGCGCGATCTGGTTCGCGCTCAAGCCGGGCGGGCGTTTCGCCGGGGAAATGGGCGGGGAGGGCAATCTCGCCCTCCTCCGCGAAGCGCTCGACGACGTCCTCGTTTTACGCGGATTTGGTCCGCCCACCTTTGCTTCGAACTGGTATCCATCGGTCGAGGATTTCGTCGCGGTCTATGAACAGGCGGGGTTCAAGGACGTCGATGCGCGCCTGATCGAACGGCCGACCGCGCTCGATCATGGCGTTGCCGCCTGGGTCACGACGTTCCGCGCCGGATGGCTCGACCGCGCCGGCGTTCCGCTCGACCAGCGCCAGTCGATCGCCGACCAGGTCGCCGACCGCGTCGGCACTACGACCCTCGATTATGTCCGCCTGCGGTTTTGGATGAGGAAGCCCAGCTGATGCGTTATTTGCCGTTGTCCGATGCCGACCGGAGCGCGATGCTCAAGGTCATCGGTGCCGCATCGATCGACGATTTGTTCCAGGACGTGCCGGCAGAAGCGCGGCTGACCGGCGCCATTCGCGGGCTGCCCAACCACGCCACCGAAATGGACGTCGAGCGCCAGCTAAAAGCCATGGCCGGCAAGAACATGGTCGCCGGCGATGTGCCGTTCTTCCTCGGCTGCGGGGCGTACCGGCATCACATCCCGGCCAGCGTCGATCATTTGATCCAGCGCGGCGAGTTCCTCACTGCCTACACGCCGTACCAGCCCGAAATCGCCCAGGGCACGCTGCAGATGCTGTTCGAATTTCAGACCCAGGTCGCGCGGCTGCTGGGGTGCGAGGTCGCCAATGCCTCGATGTACGACGGCTCGACCGCGATGTGGGAAGCGATCGGCATGGCCCACCGCATCACCCGCCGCTCGCGGACGATCATCTCCTCGGGCGTCCACCCGCATTATGTCAGCGTCGCCAGGACCATGGCCAAATTCACCGGGGACACGCTCGAAACCTCGCTGCCCGAACTTTCCGCAGCGACCGATGCCAAGGCGCTGATCGCGTCGATCACCGACGAAACCAGCGCGGTCGTGGTCCAATATCCCGACATCCTCGGCCGGATCGCGGACCTTACCCCAATCGCCGAGGCCGCTCACGCCAAGAGTGCCTTGCTGATCGCGGTGGTGACCGAGCCGGTTGCGCTCGGACTGATCAAGTCGCCCGGCGAAATGGGCGCGGATATCGTCGTCGGCGAAGGGCAGTCGATCGGCGTCGGCCTGCAGTTCGGCGGGCCTTATGTCGGCTTGTTCGCGACGCGCGAGAAATTCGTCCGCCAAATGCCCGGGCGATTGGCCGGCGAGACCGTTGACGCGGAAGGCAAGCGCGGCTTCGTCCTGACCTTGTCGACCCGCGAACAGCACATCCGGCGGGAGAAGGCGACCAGCAACATCTGCACCAACAGCGGACTGTGCGCGTTGGCCTTCAGCGTCCACATGACGTTGCTGGGCGAAAAGGGGCTGCGGCAACTCGCTTCGCTGAATCACGCGCGCGCGAGCGACGTCGCTGACCGGCTGACGGCGATCCCCGGGGTCGAACTGGTCAACGACAGCTTCTTCAACGAATTCACGCTCCGGCTTCCGGTCGAGGCGCGGCCCGCGGTCCACCGCATGGTCGAGGCGGGGGTGCTCGGCGGGGTCTCGCTCGGCCGGCTTTACCCTGATGCCAAGGCGCTTGAGAACGGGCTCGTCGTCGCGGTCACCGAAACGGCGACCGACGCCGACATTGACGCCTTCGAAGCGGCACTGAAGGAGGCTGTCCAATGACCGCCAATCCGTCGGGCTGGCGGCCGTCCGTGCCCGCCAACGAACATCGCGACACGTCAACCGTCACCGGCAACCGAGCGCTGATGCTCGAAGAGCCGCTATTGTTCGAGATTGGGTCGATCGAGCAGACCGGAGTGGATTTTGACTGTCCTCCTTCGCCGGGACACAGTCTGGCAGGTCTGGAACGAACCGGTGAGATCGGACTGGCCGGCCTCTCCGAACCCGAGACGATGCGCCATTATACGCGCTTAAGCCGTCAGAATTACGCCATCGACCTGGGCCTGTTCCCGCTCGGCAGCTGCACGATGAAGCACAACCCGCGGCTGAACGAAAAGCTGGCGCGGCTGCCGGGCTTTGCGGACATCCACCCGCTGCAGCCGCAGGAAACGGTGCAGGGCGCACTCGAAGTCATCGACAGCCTGGCGCACTGGCTGATCACGCTCACCGGCATGCACAGCGTGGCGATGAGCCCCAAGG
>JARXKO010000045.1 GCA_030271595.1 Pseudomonadota bacterium
GAAGCGCGCGAGCGGCGTGTTTTGCTGCGCGTCCACTGTTCGATGATGCTGGCGATGCGCGGTGCCGAACGCCCATCGCCGAACGGAAAGGCGCGGCTGGCCATCGCCAGGCGTTCGGTCGGATTGCCAAACAAGGCCAGCGCTTCGGCCACGATCCGCTCGGCCTTGACCCCAACCAGCCGCGAATTGCCGCTGGCCACGCCTTCGGGGCGCTCGGTCTTGTCGCGCAATATCAGCAGTGGCACGCCGAGCGCCGGCGCTTCCTCCTGGATGCCCCCCGAATCGCTCATCAACAGGTCACAGCCGCGCATCCGCTGGACGAGGTCGCGGTGGCTCATCGGGGCGAGCAGCTCGACCCCGGGCAAGCGACCGAGGCGGCGGCGCAGCGGCTCGGCCACCACCGGGTTGGGGTGAAGCACGACCTCGACCCGGACGTCGCCCGCGGCAGCGATCGCGGCCACCGCATCCGCGATTTCTGCCAGCCCCGATCCCCAGGATTCGCGGCGATGGCAGGTCACGAGCAGGCGCTTGTGCCCGCTCGCGCGCGGCGGCTCGGGCGGCAGGCTGGCGACGGTTTCGAGCAGAAAGTCGATCCCGCTATTGCCGGTGATGTGGATCGCCCCCGTGATACGCTCCGACGCCAGGTTCGCTGCGGCAAGCGCGGTTGGCGCGAACAGCAACAAGGCGCGAGAATCGATCGCGCTGCGGAATTCCTCCTCCGGCCACGGCAGGCGCGGATCGTGAGTGCGCAGTCCTGCTTCGACATGCGCGACCGCAACGCCCGATGTGAAGGCCGCCTGGGCAGCGCCGAACGCGCTCGACGTATCGCCCTGGACGATCAGCAAGTCGGGGCGGCGGCGCAGCTCGGTCCGAACCCGCTCCTCGATGTGGCGGGCGTGGCTATAGGGGTTGGCCTCGCCCGGGCAGTCGAGACGGATCGCGGGGAAATCGCCGAGCCCATAGTCGGCCAGATCGAGCGTCGGATGCTGGCCGGTGACCAGCAGCAACGGCTCGAACCCGCGCGCGGCGAGCGCGCGCGCGACGGGCGACAGCTTGATGGCTTCCGGTCTGGTCCCGATGACCAGCCATAATTCGGCGAAACGCAGCCTTCCCCCTACTTCGGCCGAGGGACGGTGCAGGGATTATCGGTTGAATTCAAGCGGTGGCGGAAAACTCAGCGAAAATTGTCCGCATAAGCCTGGATTTTGAGCTTTACCGCGGCCGCCGGAACGAGGTGGAACTGGAGGCCGTGCTTGCGGCAATAAGCGATCGCCGCGGCGCTGGTCGGAAAGCTCAGGCGCACTTGAGGATTGGTGTCGCCCGATCCGTTCCAGCCGGTCAGCGGGTCGGGCCGAAGCGCCTCGGCCCGTTCGAATTCCAATTGCCAACGGCCAGCCTGGGCCCGGCCCGACTGGGTCGTCTTGCGATCATATTCGATGATTCTGGCGATGGTCATGGGATGGTGGGTGGCAAAGCCCGCGCCACAAGGCAAGCGCGCACTGCTCGCTTATTGCGGCATTTCGACATGGCCGCCAAACCCGAACCGCATCGCCGACAGCAATTGGTCAGCGTAGCTTTCCTCGACCCGGCTGCGGTAGCGCGCGAACAGCGACGCAGCGAGGACGTCGACCGAAACCGATTCCTCCATGGCCGCGTCGATCGTCCACCGGCCCTCGCCCGAATCCGCCACTCGGCCGGAGAATTTGGACAGCGATTGATCCTCGGCCAGAGCGATTGAAATGAGGTCGAGCAGCCATGACGAGATGACGCTGCCGCGGCGCCAGACTTCGGCGATGTCGGACAAATTGAGGTCGAAGCGCGCATTGTCCGGCAGGTCAGGCTTGGCCCGCTGTTTGAGCACGTCGAAGCCCTCGGCATAAGCCTGCATCATGCCATATTCGATGCCGTTGTGGATCATCTTGACGAAATGCCCCGACCCCGCTGGCCCGCAATGGACATAACCCTGCTCGGCCTTCCAGCCCGGCGCGTCGGGCAGGCTGCGGGTCCGCGCGATCGTGCCGATGCCCGGCGCCAGGGTCTGGAAAATGGGATCGAGCAGATCGACCTGGTCCTGCGCTCCGCCAATCATCATGCAATAGCCGCGTTCAAGGCCCCACACTCCGCCCGAAACGCCGACATCGACGAAATGCAGCTTGCGCTTGGTGAGATAGCGGCAGCGTTCGATATCGTGCTTCCAGAAGCTGTTGCCGCCATCGACGATGATATCGCCCGGCTGCGCCTGGTCGGCGACGTTGCGCATGACTTTTTCGGTAATCGCGCCAGCCGGCAGCATCAGCCAGTAAATGGCGGGCTGGCCGAGATTGGCGGCGACCTCGGCAAGCGAGCTCGCGGGTATCGATCCGCGCGTGCGCGATTCCTCGACCGCCGCCGGATCGCGGTCATAAGCGACGACCTCATGCCCTCCCTTGACCAGCCGCTCGGCCATGTTTCCGCCCATCCGGCCAAGCCCGATCATCGCGATCTTCATTCTGTTCTCCAGCTGGTCGTGGGGCTGCACCGGTCAATAAGCGCGCGCAATGGCGAATTCGACCGCTTCGACCAGCGCGGCTTTGGCGCGGCCGGCGGGGAAACTGGCGAGGGCATCGATCGCCCGGCGGCCGTACTGGCTTGCGCGCTGCAGCGTTTCGGCGAGCGCGTCCGTGGCGTTGAGCAATCCCACGGCCTGAGCGAGGTCATCGTCGCCGATGCGCTCGCCGCCGATCGCCGAACGCCAAAAGGCCCGGTCGTCATCGGACCCGCGGGCATAAGCGAGGATCACCGGCAGGGTCATCTTGCCGTCGCGGAAATCGTCGCCGACGCCCTTGCCCATGACCTCGGCGTCGGACGCATAATCGATCACGTCGTCGGTCAGCTGGAAGGCGATGCCGAGGTTGCGGCCGTACGCCTCGAGCGCAGCCTCGGCGTCGTCATCGGCTTCGGCGACGACCGGCGCCACCCGGCAGGCGGCGGCGAACAGGGCCGCGGTCTTGGCGCTGATGATCGCCAGATATTGCTCCTCGCGGGTGTCGATCTGGCGCTGGGCGGTCAATTGCTCGACCTCGCCCTCGGCGATCACCGCGCTGGCGTGGCTGAGGATCTTGAGCACCTTCAGGCTGCCGTCCTCGACCATCAGCTCGAATGCCCGGCTGAACAGGAAGTCGCCGACCAGGACGCTTGCCGGATTGCCCCAGATGAGGTTGGCGGTGGTCTTGCCGCGGCGCATCCCGGAGCCATCGACGACATCGTCGTGGAGCAGGGTCGCGGTGTGGATGAACTCGACCGCCGCGGCGAGCTTGTGGTGGCGGGTTCCGGGGTAACCGAGCAGCGCCGCGCTGGCCAGCGTCAGCATCGGGCGCATGCGCTTGCCGCCGCCGGCGATCAGATGCCCGGCAAGCTCGGGGATCAGCGCGACCTCGGACTGCATCCGCTCCAGGATGACGGCGTTGACCCCGTTCATATCGGCGGCGACGAGCGCCAGAAGCGGGTCGAGCGAGGGCTCGCGCTTGGCATGAAGCGGATGAACAGTGGCGGTCACGGCCATCGCCCCTAGCGGGGATGCGGGGGTTTTTCCAGCGCGCCACTTCGCGGCCGCGGCCGGCCCGCGCGGATCAGGAGCGTCGCCGGGCTCGAACTTGGGTCGTCGCGTGATCAGCTGGGCCGGAGCGAATCGGTACAGTCTTTCGACCAACTGATAAATCTCCTTGTTAATCCACTATATTTAGGCGCTTGAACGCCTATGCTGCGGCGCAGTGCGCGTCGCGTTAGGGAAGGGTCTACGTGGTTAAAAGATCGCTCTGGCTGATCATTGCCGCCGCGGTTCTTCCGCTGCTGACTTTCTTCCTCCTGCAAAGCGCGTTCGCTGCCCGCGAGCAGCGCCAAAAGCTCGAGGACGAGGCCATCGCGCAGGCGCGTGTGGTGGTGAGCTCCAGCGACGCGCTATTGGCGCGCTCGATCGGCGCGCTCGATGCGCTGAGCACGGTCCAAGCGCTCCAGGACGGGGATATCGCGGCAACGTATCGCCGCGCCGGGCAGATCGCCGCGTTGGAGCCCGACTGGTCGAGCGTCATCCTGGTCCGGGCCACAGACGGCGCCGGGCTGTTCGATTTGCGGATGCCGTTCGGCGCGCCGGT
Organism: Pseudomonadota bacterium; assembly: GCA_030271595.1. Lineage (GTDB taxonomy): Bacteria > Pseudomonadota > Alphaproteobacteria > Sphingomonadales > Sphingomonadaceae > Sphingomicrobium. Next base: position 4,131 of record JARXKO010000045.1, read on the forward strand.
TGCGGCAGCGCGGCGGCCGCAAACCGCGGGGCTCGTCATCGGCCCGGTGATTCGCGACGGCCACGGTTGTCCGTGCGTTGCACTGACCCGCGGCGCGCGCGGCAAGGGAGGACCGTATTTCGTCACGGCGTTAATTTCGACGCGGCCGTTCCTTGCGGTGCTGCCGGCAACGGGCGCGCGCTACGGGGTCAGCGCTGTGGTCGATGGCCACGGCATCTTCATCGCGCGCTCGATGAATTACGCGAAGCAAGTCGGGCGTCCGGCCTCGAAATTCGTCCGGGCAGCAGTCGCAAGCCACGCCATGACCGGTTTCTATCGCGGTGTGACGCTTGAGGGGTTTGAAAATTACTCGGCCTTCGCGCGATCGCCGCTTAGCGGCTGGTCGGCGCATGTCGCTTTGGCTAGCGGCGCGATCGATTCTCCGCGGCTTCAGGCCCTGGGTTCGCTCGGCTTTGCTGCTTTGTTGTCGCTTGCGCTGGCCTCCGTGCTGGTCGCATTCGGGATTCGCCAATTGACCGCAACGCGCCGCCTCACCGAACGCATGCAGCAAGCGCAGAAGCTCGAGGCGCTGGGCCAGCTGACCGGCGGTATCGCCCATGATTTCAACAACTTGCTGACCCCGATCGTCGGCGCGCTCGACATCCTGTCGCAACGCAAGGAGCTCGATGAACGAGGGCGGCGGATTGCCAAAGGTGGGCTTGCCTCGGCCAATCGCGCGGCCAAGCTGACCGGCCAGCTACTCGCTTTCTCAAGGCAGCAGAAACTCAGTCTCCAGCCACTCGACCTGTGCACGATGCTGGCCGACATCGAGCCGTTGCTACAGCAATCAGCCGGCGGCAACCGCCTCGATCTCGACGTCGCGCCGGGTGCCTGCTGGGTCAATACCGACTCGACCCAGCTCGAACTCGCCTTGCTCAACCTGGTGATCAACGCGCGCGATGCCTCGGACAGCGACCAGGCTATCGCCATTTCCGTCCGCGAGGGTCATACGCGCGGTCGCGATGCGTGGGCGTTGACGGTCGCCGATCACGGCGCTGGAATGCCTGCGCACGTCAAGGCGCGCGCCTTCGACCCATTTTTCACGACCAAGGAGCAAGGGCGCGGGACCGGCCTTGGACTGGCTCAGGTATTCGCCTTTGCCCAGCAATCGCACGGCGAAGTGCTGATCGACAGCGAGCTCGGCAAGGGTACTCGAGTGACCCTGCTGCTGCCGTCCTGCTCGCCCCCCGAGAAGGTCACGGGAGCCGCGCCAGTGGAGCGCACGGCGGCGGCGGGACGGCTCAGCTTATTGGTGGTCGACGATGATGATGCGGTGCGCGCCGCGATCGTCGCCGTGCTTGAGGAAGACGGCCACGAGGTCGACCATGCGGCGGGCGGCGAGGAGGCGCTGAGCCTGATCGCGGGCAAGGCTTATGCACTGACGCTGGTCGATTTCGCCATGCCTGGCATGAACGGGGTGGAATTCATCGTCCAGGCGCGCGTGCAGCACCCGGACCAAAGGTTCGTGATCGTCACCGGATATCTCGATAGTGAAGCGGTCGAGATCGCGGCGCCCGGAACGCCGGTGGTGACCAAGCCGTTCGATCCCGATGCGCTGCGACGGCTGGTGCGCGAACTCGCGGCTAGCCGGCGGGGAGGGTGAGGCGGGCGTTGAGTCCGCCCAGGTCCTCGCTCTCCTCGAGTGTGATCTTGCCGCCGTAGATTTCGGCGACGTCGCGGACGATGGCGAGACCGAGCCCCGTGCCGGGTTTGCCGGTGGTGTCGAGACGCTTGCCGCGGACGAACAGTTCGGCGCGCTGCGCGGGGGCAATTCCAGGGCCGTCATCTTCGATTTCGACATGAACCCAGGCGCCCTTCTGGCAGACTGTCACGAACACCCGGCCGCCGCCGTATTTCGCGGCGTTCTCAACCAAATTGCCGATCATTTCGTCGAGATCCTGGCGCTCCACCCGAACCTCGGCGACCTTGTCGCCATCGATATCGACCGTGACCCCTTCGTACATCCGGTCGACCGCGCGCTGAACCGCTTCGAGGCTGTCCCACACCCGCGCCCGCGCCTGGGCCGAGGAGCGGCGCCCGATCGCGCGCGCCCGGGCAAGGTGGTGGTCGACCTGGCGCCGCATCACGGTTGCTTCGCGGCACACGGTGTCGGCCAGGTCCGCGGCCTGGGCGGTCGCTGCGTTGGTGATGACGGTAAGCGGGGTCTTGAGCGCATGGGCGAGGTTGCCGGCGTGGCGCCGGGCTTCTTCCGCCTGGGCCTCGCTGTGGGCCAGGAGCTCGTTGATTTCCTCGGTCAGCGGCCGAATTTCCGTCGGGAAGTCGCGGCCGATGCGGGTTTTCTGGCCTGAGCGGATCGCCGCCACCTCGCGCCGCACCCGGCGCAGCGGCCATAGCCCATAAACGGTCTGCAGCGCGGCCAGCACGATGAGGCCGATGCCGAGCAAAGTGAAGCTCCAGATCAGGGTTCGCCGAAGTTGCCCGATCTGATCGTCGATGGTCTCGCGCGACTGGGCGACCTGAAAGCGCCAGCGGATGTTGCTTCCAGGCAGGACTGCGTCGCGCTCGACGATGCGCAGCGGCTCGGGGTTGTCGGCGGTCGAAAATTCATTGCTGTCGTAGAGGTGCGGCTCGACATCCTTGTGGGTGTCGACCACGCGCAGGCGCCGGTCCCACAGCGAGCGCGAGGCGAAGCTGTCGGCGCCGGCCCCGCTGATCTGGAAATAGAGGCCCGAATACGGCTCGATGAAGCGCTGGTCGGCCGGCGGGCGGGTGAACCGCACTTCCCCGTCGGGCCCGATTTCGGACGCTCCGATCATACCCTTGAGGATGAGGCTCAGCTGATTGTCGAAATTATCGACGATCGAGCGCGACAGCACCCGGTCGAGGGCGAAGCCGCCGATGACCAGCAAGGCGACGATCCACGCCGCGGCGATGACGATCATCCGCCGGGTCAGCGATCCGGTGCGCGACCCCGGTCCGCGTTTGGTCGCGGCCGGTTCGATCTGGGCCGCGGCCGTGGGCCTGGCGGCCGCCTCGTTCAAAGGTGCCGGTCCTCCGGCTCCTCAAGGCTGTAGCCAAGCCCGCGGATGGTGGTGATGACGTCGGCGCCCAATTTCTTGCGGATGCGCGTCACGAACACTTCGATGGTGTTCGAATCGCGGTCGAAATCCTGGTCGTAGATATGCTCGATGAGCTCGGTCCTGCTGACCACCTTGCCCTTGTGGTGAAGGAGGTAGGAGAGGAGCTTATATTCCTGGGCGGTCAATTTGACCGGCTCGCCCGCCTTGGTCACCTTGCCCGAGCGGGTGTCGAGGCGGATGTCGCCGGCCTTGAGCTCGGAACTGGCATTGCCCGACGAGCGGCGGATCAGTGCGCGCAGGCGGGCGATCAATTCCTCGGTCTGGAACGGCTTGGCGAGATAATCGTCGGCGCCGGCATCGAGCCCGGCGACCTTGTCCGACCAGCTGTCGCGCGCGGTCAGCACCAGGACTGGCATCTTGCGTCCTTCCTTGCGCCAGCGGTCGAGCACGGTCAGTCCGTCGACTTCGGGCAGGCCGAGGTCGAGGATGATCGCATCATAGCTTTCGGTCTGGCCAAGGTAATGGCCGTCCTCGCCGTCGGTGGCGAGATCGACGGCATAGCCCGCGCCCTCGAGCGTCGAGCGCAACTGGCGGCCGAGATTGGGTTCGTCTTCGACGATCAAAACGCGCATTCATGCTCCCTGGTGCGGATAAGCCCGCGCTTTCAATGCTTGGGCTGGGCCTTGGTTGCTATACCGCAACGAACTGGGGAGGGCGCGCAAAAAGTCAATCGCCAGCCCGATGAACCCCGATGAACGCGTTTACGGGCGCGACCTGCGGATGATTCGGCCGGTCCGCGCGTCGACATCGACCCAGATCACCCGCCCGTCCTGCATGAACTTGAGCCGATAGGTGCCGCCATTGAGTTCAGGCCCGAGATAATCGGCGCCGCCCATGAACGGCAGGATTCTGCGCTCGAGCTGGGGCAATGGCATTGACCGGCCGTCGCGAGTCGCCTCGAACGCGCGATCGGTATCGCGCCCCGGGTCGGCCAGCACCGGCGTCGCCACCCCCGCGGCGAGCGCCACGGCGAGCAGGGTTGGGTAGAGGATCACAAGTCGGTTCATTTCCCGGCCTTCCTAGCACGCGCCATTGAATAGGCTATGAATGCTCGGTCGGCGCGCGTTAAGTGTTTGAAAAATCGCCGACTGTGGCAAATCTGCACTTGGCGCCGCGTTATTGGCCTCCCGCCCGGCGGGAACCGGCCTTATGGGGTGACGCGATGGCCGCTCCGATCCTTTCCTATGAAGACCTTGGGCTGATTCAAGGCGAAGGCTGGCTGTTCCGCGGCCTCGATTTGTACATCGGCGCGCGCGACCGGCTGGCGCTGATCGGCCGCAACGGCGCGGGCAAGACGACCCTGCTCAAATGCCTCGCCGGCCTGATCGACACCGACGAAGGCAAACGCACCCTGATCCCTGGCAGCCACGTCGTGCTGCTGGAACAGGACCCGGTGATGACCGGCCACGTCACCTTGCGCGACTGGGTGCTCGACGGTGCCGATGCTCCGGCCGAACATGACGCGGCCGCCATCGCCGACCAACTGGGCATCGACCTCGACCGCCCGACCGCGACCGCAAGCGGGGGTGAGCGGCGGCGCGCGGCGATCGCCCGGGCGCTGGCCCAGGACCCCGACGTCCTGCTCCTCGACGAACCGACCAACCATCTCGATCTTGGGGCGATCGAATGGCTTGAGGACTGGCTCGGGCGGTTCAAGGGCGCGTTCATCGTCATCAGCCACGACCGGACGTTCCTGGCGCGGCTGACCAAGAGCTGCATCTGGCTCGACCGCGGCACCTTGCGCCGCGCCGAAATCGGCTTCGGCGGCTTCGATGCCTGGACCGAGCGCGTCTATGACGAGGAAGCGCGGGCGGCGGAAAAGCTCGACGCGAGGCTCAAGCTCGAGCTCCACTGGCTCCAGCGCGGGGTGACGGCGCGGCGGCGGCGCAACCAGGGACGGCTGACCAAGCTTCACGAAATGCGCGCCCAGCGCGCGGCGATGATCGGCGAAGCGGGGACCGCCAGGCTCGCGCTGGCCAAGGACGATGTGAAGACCAAGACCGTGATCGATGCCGAGGGGGTCT
>JARXKO010000046.1 GCA_030271595.1 Pseudomonadota bacterium
CAGGCAATAAGGAGGCCGTCGCCCACCGGGCGGCGGCCTTTTTCAACGGATGCGGTTGTGCCCATTTTCGGCCCAGAGCAGGATGGACCCGACGCTCGGCCGCTCGAACGCAAGTGAGGCGGGAGGTCTGACTCCCGCCCCATTCGCTTCGTTCAGTTGGTTAGATCGTTTGAAGGTTCAGCGCGCAGGGCTTGCTGTCGCTGCTGGTGCCGACTTCATACGACAGACGCTGACCGGTCGTGGGCGGGCTCGCCTTGATGTCCCACGAAAAGGCGCTTTTCTCAAAGGCGAGATTGTCGCCTCCTGATTCCGGTTTGATCGAGCCGCGACCATGGTCGACATCGAACGTTTTGACGGTGCCAAAATATTTCATCGTGTTTTCCTTCGTTTCCAGGCACCAGAATTGGTGCCTGTTGGCTAGGAGACGTTGAAGATAGGAGGAGGGCGTTGCCTGGCGCCCAAGACCGTCTTGCGACTGGTAGCAACCTTATAACGGTTTCACTTACCCGAGGTTGCGGCTGAGAGGTGCCGCCCGGCTTCCGTTCACCCCGCTTTCCACTCCAACGGGGCCGTCTTACTGCGGACATGGGGCCACTTTACGTGACGCCCGCTGCCCACCCATTGCCTACATTCGAGATTCACGAAAAAGCCCCGCGCGGATTGCTCCGGCGGGGCTGAGCTTGGCGATTAAGCGGCTGCTTAGCAGTGATGGCCGTTGACAGTATTTTCGGTGCAATTGGCGACCGAATTGACGTCGCGGGCGGCGCCGCGGACGGTGTTGCACGCGGCCAGCGCCAGCGCGGTGCCGATGATTGCGACGGTGGTGAGTTTCTGAATCATGTGTTTCCTCCTTGAACTGACAGCAAAATCAAACGCAGCGTAACGGCAAAGGGTTCATTCCGGCAGCGTTATTTTCCGAAATTCGTGACGTTCCTGTGCAAAAACACGGCGAAATGCGCGATTCAGACCGCGACCGGGGCCGCGATGTGCGGATGCGGGGCATAGTCCTCGAACTGGAAATCGGCGGCATCATAATCGAACAAACCCTGCCCGCGGTCCTTGATTACCAGCTGTGGCAGAGGCCGCGGGTCGCGCTGCAACTGCAGCCGGGCCTGGTCGAGATGGTTCGAATAGAGATGCACGTCGCCGCCGGTCCACACGAACGTCCCGGGCTCCAGCCCGCATTCGCGCGCCAGCATATGGGTGAGCAGCGCGTAACTGGCGATGTTGAACGGCACGCCGAGGAAGAAATCGGCGCTGCGTTGATAGAGCTGGAGGTTGAGTCTGCCCGCCGCCACCTGGGTCTGGAACAGGCAGTGGCACGGCGCCAGCGCCATCTGGCTCAGTTCGCCCGGGTTCCAGGCAGTGACGATCTGGCGCCGCGAGAAAGGGTCGCCGCGGATCAATGCGACCAGATTGGCGATCTGATCGATGTGGCGGCCGTCGGCACTTTCCCAGTCGCGCCATTGCTTGCCGTAAACCGGGCCGAGGTCACCCCGCTCATCCGCCCATTCGTCCCAGATGCGGACGTTGCGTTCCTTGAGCCAGGCGACGTTGGTGTCGCCGCGCAAAAACCACAGCAATTCGACGATGATCGACCGCAGATGAAGTTTCTTGGTTGTCAGCAAAGGGAAACCGAGGCCAAGGTCGAAACGCATCTGCGCCCCGAATAGCGATCGGGTTCCGGTCCCGGTGCGGTCTTGCTGTTCCACTCCGTGGTCGAGAATCTGCTGCATCAAGTCGAGATATTGGCGCATCGTCAGACCACTCTAGACCGCCGCCAGCGCGGCTCCAAGGGGGCGTGTTGGGTCCATTTTGGTGCCAAAGCGGATTCGCTTGTTGTGGGCCTCTCCCCGCCGACCGCGTAGCGTTCACTGATGCGGTATCAGCGTGTCGAATCTCCACTGAAACTTGATGGTCTGGACTCGGCCAGATCGTTCTTCGCCGGATGCATGGCGGACGGCGACTCGGCGCTCGAAAGTCTGTGGGTCGCCCATGTCGATAGCCAGTCGCGGTGCGTCCATGTGTCGCGTTACCAGGGCGATGAAGGCGGCGCGCAATTCCCGCTGCGCACGATCATCGCCGATGCCGCTGCCCACCACAGCGCCGGCATCGTCCTCGCGCACAATCATCCCAGTGGCGATCCGCGGCCGAGCAAGTCGGATTGCGTCTCCACCCGCCGCCTCGCCGCCGCTGCCGAGGCGCTCGACTGCACCATCCTCGACCATCTGGTGTTCGGCGGCCGCGATTGCTCGAGCATGCGCCAATTGGGCTACCTTTAGGGTTCAGGCCTTTGGCCCGCACGGCTTGATCGCTTCGGGCGCCGGCCGCGGCGCGGCCACCTCGAAGGCGGCGAAATATACGTCGCTCCCCTCTAGCGTCTTGAACTTCACCATCCGCAGGCCAAGCGCGGCGAATTCGCATTGCAGCTGCGCCGGCGGGATTCCGTGACGCTTCACGGGGCGGTTGCTGTCGACCACCACCACTTTGCCGTCCGTCTTCACCGCCGCGCGCAAGTGCCACAGAAAGGCATAAGGCGATTCGACCTCATGATACATGTGGACCAGGAACAGCCGGTCGAAACTGCCGGCGGGAAGCATCGGATTGTCCGGCGTGCCGAGTTTGACCGCCACATTGTTGAGACTCTGGGCCTGGATCCGGTCACTGAGCGAATCGCGCGCTTCCGGGTCGATGTCCTCGGCCAGGACTCGGCCTTTGGCCCCGACCACTCGCGCGAGCCGGACGGTGTAATAGCCTTCCCCCGCCCCGACGTCAGCGACCGACATCCCGGGCTTGATCCCGGCCAGGGCCATGACCTGCTCGGCCTCGCCCAGGCGGTCGCGTGCGTCTTCGGTCGAAAAGGTGTCGGAAACGGTTGGCGCGACATCGCGCCCGGCCTTCGGGAATTGCGGCTGCGACGGGGTTGCGCGGCAAGCGGCGATACCCATCACCACACCAAGCAAGGCGATGTTGACCCTACTCGACATCCTCGACCTCGACCTTCTCGCCGGTGACCCGCTGCGACAAAGCGGCGGCCATGAAGCGGTCAAGGTCGCCGTCGAGCACATCGCCCGGGGCAGTCGACGTCACCCCGGTGCGCAGATCCTTGACCAGCTGATAGGGCTGGAGGACGTAGCTGCGGATTTGATGCCCCCAGCCGATGTCGGTTTTGTTCGCCGAGCTGGCGTCGGCCTCGGCTTCGCGGCGCTGCAATTCGGCTTCGTAGAGGCGCGCCTTGAGCTGCTTCATCGCCTCGGCGCGGTTCTTGTGTTGTGAGCGCTGGTTCTGGCACTGGACCACGATGTTGGTCGGGACGTGGGTGATTCTGACCGCACTGTCGGTGGTGTTGATGTGCTGCCCGCCCGCTCCGCTCGCGCGGTAGGTGTCGATCCTGAGGTCGCTTTCGTTGATTTCGATATCGATATCATCGTCGACTTCGGGATAGACCCACACCGACGCGAAGCTGGTGTGGCGTCGCGCCGAGCTGTCGTAGGGCGAAATCCGCACCAGGCGATGGACCCCGCCCTCGACCTTGAGATTGCCATAGGCATTCTCGCCCTTGATCAGGATCGTCGCCGACTTGATTCCAACCTGTTCGCCGGAATGATGGTCGACCAGCTCCACCTTCATGCCGTGGCGCTCGCCCCAGCGGGTGTACATCCGCTGCAGCATTCCGGCCCAGTCGTTGCTTTCGGTGCCACCGGCGCCGGCGTTGATTTCGACATAGCTGTTATTGGCGTCGGCTTCGCCCGCGAGCAGCGCTGCGACCTTGTCGCGTTCGGCGCGGTCGGCAAGTCCGGCGAGGCTGGAGAGGCCATCATCGACCATGGCGGTGTCGCCCTCCGCTTCAGCCATTTCGATCAGTTCGACCGTGTCCTTGAGCTCGGCCTCGATCCTCTCGGTCGCGCCCAACGCCTCCTCAAGACGACGGCGCTCGCGCATCACCTCCTGCGCCGCCTTGGGATTGTCCCACAGACTCGAATCCTCGACCCGCGCATTGAGCTCGTCGAGCCGCTTGTGCGCCCGGTCCCAGTCGAGGAACCGGCGCAGCAGCGCGGTCGCGGCGTTGATCTGGTCGATATGGGACTGCGCTTCGGCGCGCATGAGTCAAACCCTCGTGGACTGTTGCAACGCGCTTATTGGACAGCGTTCGTCGTTGGCAAGGCGTTCGTCGGCGGTGCGGTGACGGGCGGCGGGACCGCCGGGCGGGAAACGGGCCGCCGCTTGGGCGCCGTCGGGCGCTGATTGGGGTCGCCGCCAACTCCCTCGCTGTCGGTGCTTTCGTCGTTGCGGCGGTAGGACCGGCTGGGCTCGGTCTGCGGCTGGAACGCCTCCCAGATGACCGACGGCTTGGGATCGTCGGCGGTCGGGAATACCCCGAACACGCGCTTGCCGCTGGCGCGATCGACGCGCACCCAGCGAATGCCTGGAGGCGCCACGAACGGGGTCTTGGGTTGCCCGAGCAAGGCGATCTTGGCCCATTGTTTGAAGATCGGTGCCGCGATCCGCCCGCCCTGGGCATAGCCACCCATCGACTTGGGCTGGTCATAGCCCATGTAGACACCGGCGACGATGTCGGGCGTGCCGCCGACAAACCACACATTGGTCGGCCCGCTGGTTGTTCCGGTCTTGCCGAACAAGGGCCGGTCGAGATCGCGCAGCACCACGGCCGTGCCCCGCTGGATCACCCCTTCCATGATGTGGACCATCTGGAACGCGGCCATCGGATCGACCAATTGCCGGGTCCGGCTGGGCGGGCGGGGCATTGCCTTGCCGTCCCAGTCGGGCGCATCGCAACTGCCCATCACCGCGCAGCGATTGTCGGTGCGGTAGATGACCTTGCCGTCGCGGTCCTGAACGAAATCGATCAGGCTTGGCTTCACCGAACTGCCGTGATTGGCGAGGATTGCGTAGGCGTTGACCAGCCGCGCCACGGTGGTTTCGCCAGCGCCGAGCGCGATCGACAGATAATTGGGGAAATCGCCGACCCCGAGCTTGTGCGCGGTGTCGATGACCTTGGGCATTCCGGTCTGGGTCGCGGCGCGCACGGTCATCAGGTTGCGCGATTGTTCGACCCCCCAGCGCATGGTGTGCGGGCCGGCATAGCTGCGGTCGAAATTGACGAAGCATTTATTGCCCAGGCCCGCGCCCTGCCAGACGCAGAACGGCGCATCGACGATGATCGTCGCCGGCGTCATCCCGTTTTCGAGCGCGGTAACATAGACGACCGGCTTGAACGCCGATCCCGGCTGGCGCATCGCCTGGGTCGCGCGGTTATAGCTTGAGCCGATCACGTCAAAGCCGCCCTGCATCGCGAGCACGCGTCCGGTATGGACTTCCTCGGCCAGCATCCCGCCGGAAATCTGCGGGATCGAGCGCAGCGCATATTGGCCCGGTGAAACTTCCTTGACGATGATCACCATGCCCGGACGGAAATAGCCGAAGGCCGAGCCGCCGACCCCGCGCTTGGCCTGGGTGGCCGCCGAAGCCGCGATCGTGCCCTTGGCGCCGTTGGCGAAGCCGATCGTCGCCTGGCCGCCGTCCTTGGCCAGGATAACGGCCTTCTTCCAGTCGGGGAAACCGACCCCGACCGGCGCGCGGTCCAGTTCCGCGGCCCAATCCTGGTGGATGTCGAGCGACAATTCGGGATCGCGCCAGCCGCGCCCGCCATCGAAATTGGCGAGCCCTTCGCGCAGCGACTGGGCGGCGGCGTCCTGCATCACCGGGTCCATCGACGAGCGCACCCACAAGCCGCCGCCGTAGAGGCTGTCGGCACCGTTATTGGTGTCCTCGCCGAAGCGCTTGATCAGCTGGCGGCGGACTTCTTCCATGAAATAGCCGCCCTGCTGACGGAATTTCTCATTGCTGCCGTAGCGGATCGCGCCCAGCGGAGCGGCCGCGGCCTGATGCCACTGGTCGTCGGTGATATAGCCATTGCGCGCCATTTCGCGGAGCACGTAATTGCGCCGGTTGAGCGCGCGTTCGGTCGCCCGTTCGGGGTCGTAATTGGCCGGCGCCTTGGGCAGGACCGCAAGATAGGCTGCTTCGGGCAAGGTCAGTTCGTTGACGTCCTTGTCGAAATAGGCGCGGCTTGCCGCCTGCACGCCATAGGCGTTGCGGCCGAGAAAGATCGAATTGAGGTAGAGCTCGAGGATCTGCTGCTTGCTCAGGGTTGATTCGAGGCGGAAGGCGAGGATCGCCTCGCGCACCTTGCGCCCGACCGAATAGCTCGAATCCTTGAGCAGATATTTGGCGACCTGCTGGGTGATTGTAGAGCCGCCCTTGGCGCGGCCGCCGGTGACCGATTTGGTGGTGTAATCGAACACCGCGCCGAGGAGCCCGAGATAATCGATCCCGCCGTGAGTGAAAAAGGTCTTGTCCTCGGCCGAAATGAACGCGTGAACCACCAGCGGCGGGAATTCGTCATAGGCGAGATCGACCCGCCGCTCGCGCGCGAACGTCTGGACCGGGGTGCCGTCATAGCCGCGGACGTTGGTCGGCAACGGCGGCTGGTAGGCAAGCAAGCTTTCCGAGGACGGCAAACCGGCGGCGAAATAGATCCACACCGCCGCGAACAAGGCGAACAGGCCGACCCCCGTCCAGGTCACGCGCCGGACCCAGGATTTCTCCCAATAGGGATCGACCCGGTCATGCACGCGCTGATTGAACGCGAGCAACACGGGTAGGTGCCAGTTGAAGAAGGTCAGGCGTTCGGAACTCATGTGCCGGCAGCGTCTAGCGGGTTCTCGGCCACGCGGGAAGTTGGATATGACGCCTAACGGCGGCTGCGCGCGGCAACGTCGCTTTCGATGGCATCGGCCAACGCCAGAACCAGCGCATGGCGATGCCTGGGGTCGCGGAGCAGCGCTTCATCCGCTTCATTGCTGAGGTATCCGGCTTCGAACAGCACCGCTGGCGCATCGGCCCGGCGAAGGACGTGGAAGGCGGCGAAGCGGTGCGGCTGCGGGCGCAGATCGAAGCGGCCCGAGGCCTTTGCCACAAGGCGGGTGGCAAGGTCGGCCGACGCCGTCATCTGCGAGCGCATGGCGAGGTCGGCGAGGATCGAGCGAACCGAATTGCTGTCGCCGCTGCCGATCGCGACGCCGCGGTTCTGGACCGCCGCGAGCCGCGCCGATTCGGCGTCGGAGGCGACATCGGACAGCGAGTAGACACTGGCCCCGCGCGCCAGCGGATTGGCGGCGCTGTCCATGTGGACCGACACGAACAAGGCCGCGTTGAGGCGCCGGGCAACCGCGGCACGATCGTCGAGCGAAACGTAGACATCGGCATCGCGGGTCATCGCCACCCGCACCCGGCCGCGCGCCACCAAAGCGTCGCGAAGCTCTCTGGCGGCGAGCAAAGTGAGATCCTTTTCGCGCGCCTGGCCCGACACCGACAAGGCGCCCGGATCGGCCCCGCCATGGCCAGCATCGATGACCACGATCGGTCTGCCCCGCGCCGCCGGGGCGCCGTAAACCCTGTCCTGCGCGAGCGGCGGCAAGCGCATGGTCGTGCCGCCGTTGGCCGAGACCGCGCCGATGCCCGCCACGAACGCGGCCAGCGCAAGACACGCTCCAGCCCCGGCAAGCGCCATGCCCGCGGTCGTGGTCCGGCGATTCAGTGCGATCTCCAAATCCTGCCCCCCAGGGGTCGGCCCAAGTGCTTGACCAACCACTCGAATATATCACGCTCAAATGGTTAATGGACAATTATCCACGATTCGCGCCATTTCCTTGCGCGGTGCGGTTGTAAGGGGACACTTCGAGTGCTAACTCGCCTGCGATCTTCGGCCTTCTCGCCGGAGCATGTGCGGACGGTGTGAAGGTCCGCAATTCCCGAGGTTGACGCTCGCATGACGCCACAAACTCCCCAACGCCGGACTATTCAGGCGATTGAGGGCATGGGTACCGCGCACCGCCGCGGACTGGCGCCTGCAGCAGCAGCATATTCCGCCCATTTCGCCACCACCGGCCGACTAGCCGCCGGACTGGCCTCATTATCCGCGCACCGCAGACCGACAACGATGCGATCGCGCGACCGGAGAAATTTCAATGTCAATGCGCATGCTAATCGATGCGCGCCACCCGGAGGAAACCCGGGTCGCCGTCGTCAAGGGAAGCCGGATCGAGGAATTTGATTTCGAGTCCGCTGAGCACAAGCAGCTCAAAGGGAATATCTATCTCGCCAAGGTAACCAGAGTCGAACCGTCGCTGCAGGCGGCGTTCATCGACTATGGCGGAAACCGTCACGGGTTCCTCGCCTTCAGCGAAATCCATCCCGATTATTACCAGATTCCCAAGGCCGACCGCGACGCCTTGCTGCGCGAGGAGGCCGAGCACGCCGCTGAGGAAGAGCGGCTGCGCGCAGCCGAATACGATGCCGGCGGCGGCGCCGCTTACGACGAAGAAGTGCATCACGATGAGGATCAGCCCGACGACCTCGACGATGATCGCGACCATTCCGAAGGCACCGCGACGACCGGCGAAGAGGGCAGCGGACCAAGCCGCTCCCCGGTCGACGAAAGCGCCGCAGACGAACTGCGCAAGAAGCGTCAGGGGCTGCGCCGCCGCTACAAGATTCAGGACGTCATCCAGCGCCGCCAGGTGCTGCTGGTCCAGGTGGTCAAGGAAGAGCGCGGCAATAAGGGCGCCGCACTGACGACCTACCTCAGCCTCGCCGGCCGCTATTGCGTGCTGATGCCCAACACCAGCCACGGCGGCGGGATTTCGCGCAAGATTTCCAACGATGCCGATCGCAAGCGCCTGAAGTCGATCATGGGCGACCTCAATCTGCCCAAGGTGATGGGGCTGATCGTTCGGACCGCCGGGCTGTCGCGCACCAAGTCCGAAATCAAGCGCGATTTCGACTATCTCGCGCGGCTGTGGGACGAAATTCGCGAAAAAACGCTCGGCAGCACCGCTCCCGCGCTGATCTACCGCGACAGCGACCTCATCAAGCGCGCCATCCGCGACCTCTATCACCGCGACATCGACGAAGTGATCGTCGAGGGCGAAGACGGCTACCGGTCGGCGCGCAGCTTCATGAAGCTGCTGATGCCAAGCCATATGAAGCGGGTCAGCGAACACCGCGACACCACGCCCTTGTTCCAGCGCCACGGGGTCGAGGATCAATTGTCGGCGATGTACCAGCCGCTGGTTCAGCTGAAGTCGGGCGGTTATCTGGTCATCAATCCGACCGAAGCCTTGGTCTCGATCGACATCAACTCGGGCCGTTCGACGCGCGAGCATAATATCGAGCAGACCG
>JARXKO010000047.1 GCA_030271595.1 Pseudomonadota bacterium
CCGCCCCATTCGCCGCTCTTGCGGGTGGCGTAGCCGAGCCCGGCGAAGCCTTCGCTCCGCGCCCAATCGTTCATTTCATCGAAGAACTTGCGGCTTTTCTCCGCCGTTGCAGGGGCCGCAACCGAGCGGACCTTCATGCCTTTGTCGACCAGTCCGGCGAACAGGCCGAAGCCCGAGCCTTTGAAATGGTCGCCAACGTCGTGGATCAGCAGCGGATTGCGCAGATCGGGTTTGTCACTGCCGTATTTGAGGAGCGCATCCTTGTACGCGATGCGCGGAAAGTCGCCGGCTGCGGTCACCGACTTGCCCCCGGCGAACTCGGTGAACACCCCCGACAGAACCGGCTCGATGGCGTTGAAGACATCGTCCTGCGTCACGAAGCTCATTTCGAAATCGAGCTGGTAGAATTCGCCCGGGCTGCGGTCGGCGCGCGCGTCTTCGTCGCGGAAACAAGGGGCGATCTGGAAATAACGGTCGAACCCCGCGACCATCAGCAATTGCTTGAACATCTGCGGCGCCTGCGGAAGCGCGTAGAATTTGCCCGGATGGACCCGGCTCGGAACCAGATAGTCGCGCGCGCCTTCGGGGCTGCTGGCGGTCAGGATCGGGGTCTGGAATTCGGTGAAGCCCTGATCGATCATCCGCCGCCGGATCGACGAGATGACCGCCGAGCGCAGCATGATATTGGCGTGAACTTGCTCGCGGCGCAGATCGAGGTAGCGGTACTTGAGGCGGATATCCTCGGGATATTCGGCTTCACCCGCGACCGGCATCGGCAGTTCGGCGGCGGCGGACTGGACGGTGACGTCCTTGACCTGGACCTCGATGTCGCCGGTGGCCAGGCGCTTGTTGACCGCCCCACCCTCTCGCGCGACGACCTTGCCGGTGACCGTGACGACCGATTCGGAGCGCAGCGAATCGAGCGTCTTGAGCGCCTCGCTCCCCGCTGCGGCGACCAATTGGGTAAGCCCGAAATGATCGCGCAAGTCGACGAACAGCACCCCGCCATGATCGCGCTTGCGATGGATCCAGCCCGACAGCTTGACGGTTGTTCCGACATCGCTCGAACGAAGGTCGGCGCAGGTGTGTGAACGATAGGCGTGCATCAACGGCTCTTGGGCTGAAATGACTGGTGCGGTGCGGAAAAAAGCAGGCGCCGCGCTTCCCCGCGCCAAAGCCTTTTGTCAAGCTGTGGACGGAACGCTATGGCCCGCTTCGAACATGAAAATCCATCCCCTGATTGCCTCCACCGCCGACCTTGAAAAACTGGTCGGCCGACTCGCCGAGCACCCGTTCATCGCCGTGGACACCGAGTTCATGCGCGAAAACACCTATTGGCCCGATTTGTGCCTGATCCAGGTCGCGAGCACCGAGGAAGCGGCGGCGATCGACCCCAAGGCCGATCTCGACATGCAGTGCCTGCTCGATCTGTTCGTCAAGAACCGCGAGGTGCTCAAGGTCTTCCATGCCGGGGGCCAGGACCTCGAGATCATCCATAATCTCACCGGCACCGTTCCCTACCCTCTGTTCGACACCCAGATTGCCGCCATGGCGCTCGGCCACGGCGAGCAGATCGGCTATTCCAACCTCATCGAGAGCCTGCTCGGCCACAGTCTCGACAAGGGCGCGCGCTTCACCGACTGGAGCCGCCGCCCGCTCGACAAGCGCCAGATCGATTATGCCATCGCCGACGTCACCCACCTCGCCACCGTCTTCCCGCGCATGGTCGAAAAATTGCGCAAGACCGGGCGCGGCGACTGGCTCGACGAGGAAATGGAACGACTCGCCGACAGTTCGTCCTTCGCCTTCGCGGCCGAGGATGCGTGGAAGCGGCTCAAGCTGCCGAGCCGCAATCCCGCCGTGCTCGGGCGCCTGAAATCGGTCGCGGCGTGGCGCGAGACCGAGGCGCGGAGCAAGAATTTGCCGCGCGGCCGGATCATCAAGGACGATACGATCAACGAAATCGTCCTCCATCCGCCCAAGACTCAGGAAGACCTCGGCCGCATCCGCGGATTGTCGGCGGGATGGCGCAACAACGACATCGGCGCCCGGCTGATGAACGTGCTGGCGAAGTCCAAGCCGCTTCCCGCCGAGGAATTGCCCGATCGCGAGCCGCGCCGTCCCGGCTTGACCAAGGACGGCGCGCTGGTCAGCGACCTGCTCAAACTGCTGCTCAAGATCCGCTCCAAGGAAACCGGGGTCGCGGCGCGGCTCATCGCCCGTTCCGACGAGCTCGAGTCGCTGGCATCGGGCGTGCGCAAGGATCTCAAGATTCTCAGCGGCTGGCGCTTCGAGCAGTTCGGCAGCGACGCGCTCGACCTGGTCGAGGGCCGGCTCGGCTTCGCGATCGAGAATGGCAAGCTCAAGATGAGCCGGGTTGCGGTCACCGAGCAAATCGACGCCTAGCGGCAAGCGCTGCTAGGCCGCCTCGCCGCCGATCATTTTCGCCTCGCCCAACGCCCGTCTGACCGTTGGCAGGGACAGTCGTGCCCGCTCGGCGATGGCGAACCGGTCGACCGCCTCGACCGCCCGCTCGGCGGTGAAATAGTCGCGGTGAAGGCGCTGGGCCATGAACCGCAGTGCATCGCCCGGAATATGAAGCCCGCGGTCGGCGAAGTGCAATTGAATCAGCGCTTCAAACAAGCTGTCATCGGGAAGCCCGATCGTCGCCACCGGGGTGACTGCAAGCCGGGTCTTGAGGTCCGGGAGCCGCGGACTCCATCCCGGCGGCGCGTGATCGGCGATCATGATCAACGGCCGTCCCGAATCCTGGGCTTCGTTCCAGGCGTGGAACAGCTCCTCCTCGTCGCGCTGCTCGGCTTCGTCGAACAAGCGCCCGCCGACCCGTTCGGCGAAACTGCGGGCTAGCAGGCTCCGCCCCGACCGCCGCGGGCCGGTCAGGATCGTCGCCTTGACCGGCCACAAACTCCATTGACGGAAATGGTCGAACGCGTCGCGATTGGAGTCGGAAACGATGAAGCGCGCGTCACCTTCGCTTTGCGGCCAGTCGAGCGGAAGCGCGATCTGGTCGAGTCGCGGCTTCATTGCGTCTCGCTCGGCTTGGGTGTGTCCGCTGGCGGAGGCTGGGCGGGGTCCGGCTTTGCCGGTGCTGGCGCCACTGGTGCCGGCGGCGGGATCGGCGGCGGCTTGTCCGAGCCCGACTTGATCCGGATGACCGTCCCCGACGTTTCGACCAGCCAGCCGCGACCGCGCAGCGCATTGGCAAGCGAAGAAATGTCACCGGTATAGGTCACCAGAACATAGCTGGTGCCTCCGGCATTGATCTGTTGCGGATCGGCCGACTGGATCCCTGCGAGCGTACGCAAATGGGCCATTGCGAAATTATAGACGGTAACGTCGCGGCCGCTGATCTGGATCTGGAAGGCGTTCGCCGCCTTCGTTGCCGGGGCCGGCGCGACCTCTTGCGGCGGAAGTTCCACGATCGGCGGAGGCGGCAGGTTGAGCGATGTATCGCGCTGCAGCTGCCCCGCCGCGAGCGCGGTCGAGAACAAGGCGTCCATCCGTTTGACCCCTTCCGCCATCATCGCCGGGATCGAATCGCTATCGGCTGCGGTCAGCGTGAACCCGCCGACGATTGCATTGTCGGGCCCATGGCGGCCGATGAACCGGGCCCGCGCCGGACCGCCGGGGTAAAGCCGCTCGAGCTGGACTTCGGCGACGAGGATGTCGGCGGCGCCGTAGAGATCGATGATGTTGCGCCACCAGCCGCGGCCGGGACGGTTGATCTGGGCCGCGTTGACCAGGATCGGATCGACCCCGAGGCCGCTGATCCGGACATAATCGATCGCGCTGTCGGACGTGCGATATTGCGCCCAGGCGCGCTGCCAGGCGTTGCGCAGCTCGACGCTGGTGGCGGTGCCGCCGGTAACCGTCACCGGGATCAGCAGCATCGGCACCGAACGCTGGACCTGCCCGCCCGCCACGCCCAGATACTCGGCGGCGCGGGCGCGGTCGAACATGATGCCGAGGTCGGCGATGTAGCGGTTGGGGCCGATTTCCTCGCGCTCGACATTGATCGAGCTGACGATCTGGTCGAGCGTCGAATCGGGCAGGTTGGGCGCCTGGGAGAGCGGCACATTGTGGCTCGCCGCATAGAGTTTTCTGAAGCCCTCGCGCTGGGCAATGCGCCACCCGGCATAGCGCGCGGTTTCCGAATCCTTGGCGCCGACATCGACGTGGATGCCGCCAATCTCCAGCAGCCCGGAGCTGTCGATCGGCAGGATTCCACGATTCCCGCTCTCCAGCTGAGCGTAGACGCCAGCGGAAATCCCGGCCAGCGTAAGGATCATGGCGGCGGCGATGAGGACGGATCGGCGGAACATCGCGCCGCTTTTGGCGACAACGGCGTGGAAATCCAAGCGGCTTGTCTCTATCGCGCCGGGGCAATGAGCCACAAGCCACTCACCTATGCCGATTCCGGGGTCTCGATCGATGCCGGCAACCGCCTCGTCAAGGCCATTGGCCCGGCCGCACAATCGACCTCTCGACCGGGTGCGGAGGTCGCGCTGGGCGGGTTCGGCGGTTTGTTCGACCTCAAAGCCGCGGGCTATTCCGATCCGCTGCTGGTCGCCGCCAATGACGGCGTCGGGACCAAGCTCAAGCTGGCGATCGACAGCGGCCGCCATTCGGGCGTCGGCATCGATCTTGTCGCGATGTGCGCCAACGACCTCATCGTCCAGGGTGCCGAGCCTTTGTTCTTCCTCGATTATTACGCCTGCGGGAAGCTCGAGCCGAACACCGCCGCCAAAGTCGTCGAGTCGATCGCCGAAGGGTGCCGAATCGCCGGCTGCGCGCTGATCGGCGGGGAAACCGCCGAAATGCCCGGCATGTACGCCGAGCAAGATTACGACCTCGCCGGCTTCTGCGTCGGAGCGGTCAACCGCGATCAGCTCCTGACCGGCGAGCGAATCGCACCCGGCGACGTCATCCTCGGCCTCGCCAGCTCGGGCGTGCACAGCAACGGCTTCTCGCTCGTCCGCCGCATCATCGCCGACAATGGCTGGGCCCTGGATCAGCAATTCGCTGAAACCGGCGGCACCGGCCTCGCCGAAGCCTTGCTCACCCCAACCCGGATATACATCCGCTCGCTCCTCCCGCTCGCCAGGCAAGAACGGATCAACGGCCTCGCCCACATCACCGGCGGCGGCCTGCTCGAGAATATTCCGCGAGTTCTCCCCGAGAATTGCCACGCCATGGTCGATGCCGGGCAATGGCCATTGCCGCCGATCTTCGCGCTTCTGCAAAGCGGCGGCGCCGTCGCGCCCGACGAGATGGCGCGAACCTTCAATTGCGGGGTCGGGATGGCGGTAATCGTCGCCGCTCCCGACGCCGACGATGTTGCCGCCGCCCTCGAAGCCGCTGGCGAGAGCGTCACCCGCATCGGCACAATCGTGGCAGGCGAGCGCGGTTGCACCGTCAGCGGTCCAGCCGGAAGCTGGAACTCGACCGGAGACTGGTCGCACATCCATCATGGCTGACCCGAGCCGGGTCGCGATCCTGATTTCGGGACGAGGCAGCAATATGCGCGCTCTGGTCGAACAGGCCGCGGGTTACAAAGTTGTCCTGGTGGCGTCGAACAAGCCCCACGCGGCGGGTCTCGACTGGGCCCGGGCACAGGGTCTTCCGACCTGGGCATGGAACAGCCAAGGCGTCGAGCGCGACACTTTCGACCGCGCGCTCGGCGACGCCATCGAGGAGCACGGCGCCGGCACCGTCGCTCTCGCCGGCTACATGCGCATTCTTTCCCCCGCATTCGTGACCCGGTTCGCCGGGCGAATCGTCAACATCCACCCGTCGCTGCTGCCCAAATATCGCGGGCTCGACACCCACGCCCGGGCCCTCGAGGCCGGCGACAAGGTGAGCGGCTGCACCGTCCACCTCGTCACCGAAGAACTCGATTCGGGATCAGTCCTTGCCCAAACCGAGGTGCCGATCGAGCCCGGCGACACCCCGGACATCCTCCGACAGCGCGTTCTTGCCGCGGAGCACTTGCTTTATCCCCGCGCTTTGGGTGAGTTCGTGGCGTCATGAGCGAACCCCCAACCGAAGCCGAAAAGCGGACCCGGCGCCGCTGGATCAATTTCGGCGAATTTGTCGCGCTTGCGGCCCTGATCATTTCCGCGCTCGGCCTGTGGAACAGCTGGCAGGAGGGCAAGAAAGGCCCGACCGAGGTGGTCGAGAAGAGCCGCTCCATCCCGCTCGTCCTGCGCGGCAAAGCCGAGGACGGAGGCCGCCGCCTCGCCATCACTCCGGTCGAAGCCAGTCACGCGCTCGAGTCGCTGGTTCTGAACTTCCCGGGGGGCAAGACGGTCGAGCTTGGTGATGACGGCGACCTGGCCGCAAGCGCGGTCGAATCCGCGCTCGCCGAACCCGGCGAGCGCAAGGGCAATGGCAGCGTCACCGCCAAGATCGACGCTCGCTACGTCGAGGCCGGCCAGGAACGCCGCTCGGCCCATTCCTACCTCCTTCGCTATCGCTGGGAGGGCGGCGGGCTGTTCGGTGGCAAATCGCTGCGGCTGACCGGCCTGACTCGGGGCTGATCGCGCCGCTGACTGGACAGTGGGCGGCATTTATGTCCGATTAGCAGTCGATGCGGCCAATCCATTACATCCTCTCGGCGCTGCTGGTGGTTGCCGAACTGCTGGTGATGGTGCGCGCGCTGCTCCGTTCGCACCGCGACCCCGCCGCGCGTCTCGCCTGGGTCATGGTGATTATCTTCGCGCCGGTCGTCGGCGTCATTGCCTATCTATTATTCGGCGAGGCGCGGGTGAGCATGGGCCGCCGCCAGCGCGGGATCGACATCGACCAGGCGCTGCCCCGTCCGCCAGGGGACAAGGCAGCGAAAAAACGTCTGGTCAGCGGTCGCCACGACGCGCCGTTCGCGCTGTCCCGGACGATCAACGGCCTCGACCCGACCAGCGGCAACGCCGCGACTCTCGCCGCCGACAGCAATGTCGCGATCGATCAGATGTGCGCCGATGCCGACGCGGCGACGGGGACGGTCCACGCGAGCTTCTACATCTGGCTCGACGATACCAACGGGCTCAAGGTCAAGGACGCGTTCGTCCGTGCCGCCAGGCGTGGGGTGAAGGTCCGCGTTCTCGCCGACGCCTTGGGCTCGCACCGCCTGATCCGTTCGAGCCATTGGCGCGACCTCGAAGATGCCGGTGTCGAGGCGCGGGTCGCGCTACCAGTCGGCAGCTTGCTGTGGACCATGATCCGCGGCCGGGTCGACCTGCGCAATCACCGCAAGTCGATGATCGTCGACAATCGCATCGCCTGGGTCGGAAGTCAGAATGCCGCCGACCCCGAGTTCCGGATCAAGCCGCATTACGCGCCGTGGGTCGATATCATGACTCGATGGGAGGGGCCGGTTGCGCGCCAGTGCCAGTTCCTGTTCGTTTCCGACTGGATGAGCGAGCATGGCGAGGATCTGAGCGCATTACTCACCGGGCCGGCGCCGGCCGCGCCCGGGACCATCGTCGCCCAGGTCGTCGGCACCGGGCCGACCCTGCGCTTTGACGCGATGCCGACCCTGTTCGACGAAACTATCCATTCGGCGCGGCACGAACTGGTCCTCACCACGCCCTATTTTGTCCCCGACGAGCAATTGCTGTTCGCACTGACCGCCGCCGCCCGCCGCGGGGTGCGCACCGTGCTGGTGCTGCCCAAGAAGATCGACAGTTTCATTGTCGCCGCCACCTGCCGAAGCTATTTCGGCGACCTCATCGATGCCGGGGTTGAGCTGTATCGATATCGCTGCGGCCTGCTCCACGCCAAGACGATGGTGGTCGATGGCACCATCGGCCTCATTGGCTCGGCCAATCTCGACCGCCGCAGCTTCGAGCTCAATTTCGAGAACAACATCCTGTTCGCGGACGAAGCCTTCGCCAAGGTCATCCGCAAGCGCCAGGACAGCTACATCGCCGACAGCGACCGGGTCACCGCCGAGCAAGTCGCGGCATTCACGATCGGTGAGCGGCTGTGGGCCAATTTCATGGCCATGCTCAGCCCGTTGTTGTGACGCTCGTCAGCCGACAATCTCTTCCGGCTTGAAGAAATAATCGATCTCGATCTTGGCATTGTCGTCGCTGTCGGAGCCGTGGACCGAATTGGCTTCGATCGATTCGGCGAGTTCCTTGCGGATCGTGCCGGGTTCGGCGTTGTCGGGGTTGGTCGCGCCCATGATGTCGCGGTTGCGCTGCATGGCGTTCTCGCCCTCGAGCACCTGGACCACGACCGGGCCGGAGATCATGAAGCTGACGAGGTCGTTGAAGAACGGACGCTCGCGGTGGACCGCGTAAAAGCCTTCGGCCTGGTCCTTGGTCATGTGGATGCGCTTCGAGGCGACGACCCGCAGCCCGCCATCCTCGAGCATCTTGGTGACCGCGCCGGTGAGGTTGCGGCGGGTGGCGTCGGGCTTGATGATCGAAAAGGTGCGGGTGACCGCCATTGGAAGCGCTCCGGAAGGTTTGGGGAAGTGGGGAAAGTGGCGGCTGCCTAGTCACCGAACGGCGGAGATGCAAGCCGCGCGAACGTGACTCAGCTGCGGCCCTTCTCGACCCATTTGCCGCCGTCATGCGCCCAATAGCGGCGTTCGACCCCCTCGCGCCCCGACAGCAATTTCCACGCCAGCCGCGCCGCCTCCAGTGTGTCGCCGCCGAACAGAAAGAAGGCGCGATCGAAGCTCAATGCCGCTTCGCGCCACTGGCCGTCGGCGATGAGGAAATTGCGGGCGAGATTGGGCGCGTCTTCGCTGGTCGACAGGAGGACCGGCTGACGCGCGTCGTCGACTCCGCCGGCGATCCCGTGGGGCAGGAAGCTGCCCTCGTCCTGGCTCCACAGCAGCCGGTCGAGCCGGGCCAGGAACGCCTCGTCGTCGGCCACCACCAGCAGCCGCTCGCCCGCCCCCGTCACTTTCGCAGCGATGGTCGCGATCACCGCTTCGGACTGGGTTTCCCCCAATTGATAGAAATCGACCCGCACTGGCGCCGTTTCCTGTCAGCGCTCGAGGACCTCGGCGACATATTCGTCGATCAGCCGAACGCCAAAACCGGTTGCGCCTTTTTCGGCGGTCGCTGAAGCCTTGTCGGCCCAGGCCTTGCCGGCCATGTCGACATGCGCCCACGGCGTGCCATTGTCGACAAAGCGCTGGATGAAGTGCGCGGCGGTGATCGAACCGCCTTCGCGCGGGCCGACGTTCTTCATGTCGGCGATCGGCGAATCGATCAGCCGGTC
>JARXKO010000048.1 GCA_030271595.1 Pseudomonadota bacterium
GCGGCTGGCGCGCAGCCTGCACCGCCGGCCGAGAAGAAGGCCGAAGTCGCCGACCCCAACGAGATCGTCGTCACTGCGACTCGTCAATCCGAAGCACTCTCCAAGGTGCCGATCAGCATCAGCGCATTTTCGCAAAAGACGCTCGACAACAAAGGCATCAAGTCATTCGCCGATGTTGCTCGTTTCACGCCGGGCGTGCGCTTCGACGAGGGATCGAACAACATCAGCATTCGCGGGATTTCGTCCGAAGCCGGCGCGGGCACGACCGGTATCTACATCGACGACACGCCAATCCAGATCCGCGGTCTGGGCTTCAATTCCGACAATTCGCTGCCGGCGATTTTCGACCTTGACCGCATTGAGGTCTTGCGTGGGCCGCAAGGTACGCTGTTCGGCGCGGGATCCGAGGGCGGGACGATTCGCTATATTACGCCGCAGCCGAGCCTGACGGAATTCCGGACCTACGATCGCGCGGAGATTTCGAGCACCGCTCACGGCGCTCTTAGCTATGAGGTCGGGGCAGCCGCAGGCGGGCCGATCATCGCGGACAAGCTAGGGATACGCGT
Source organism: Pseudomonadota bacterium (assembly GCA_030271595.1). Taxonomy (GTDB): domain Bacteria; phylum Pseudomonadota; class Alphaproteobacteria; order Sphingomonadales; family Sphingomonadaceae; genus Sphingomicrobium. The sequence continues at coordinate 567 of JARXKO010000048.1, forward strand.
TAGTGCCTGGCACCGCCGCGATGGTGGTTTCATCGACCATGTCGACAATCAGTCCGGGCGGGTCGACGACAAGAATATCAATCACGGCGACGTGACTGTGTTGCGCGGCGCGCTGGCGTGGGAGCCGGTCGCGGACCTGCGGATCACGCCGTCGATCCAATATCAGCGCCGCACGACCAATGCGTCGAACAATTTCTTCGTCGGTTTGTCCGACCCAAAGAATGGTGTGTTTCGGACCAGTACGCCCGAATATCGCGGAATAAGCGACCGCTTCATCCTGCCGACGCTGAACGTCCGCTATGACTTTGGCGGGGTCGCGCTGATATCGAACACCTCCTACTTCAAGCGCACCAATTACAGCGGCTACAGCGGAACATTGTACGACCTGTCCTACTACCAGAGTCTGTGCGACGGCGGCTGCTCGGTATACCCGTTCCTGACCCCGACCGGGATCAACCCGGCGCTTCCTTTTTATCTCAGCCCGTCAAAGGTCACTAACAAGCAGAAAATCTTCACGCAGGAGATTCGCCTGCAGTCGAACAGCCCCGGTTCGCGGCTGACGTGGGTAGCGGGCCTGTTCTACCAGCACAGCAAGCAGCGCAGCATCGAAGAATTGATCGATCCGCTGGGCAACGATTTTTTCAACCAGGTTTTCGGCATGAGTCTGGAAGATTTCTTCGGCTATCCGCTCTACGGTAAGGACAGCTATATCAACGACAGCAAGGCCGTCGAAAAGCAGATCGCCGGGTTCGCCAACGTCACCTACGCGCTCACCGACCAGCTGAAGCTTACCGCCGGCGCGCGCTATGCAAAGACCAATTTCTCGGTCACCAATTTCGCCGACGGATCCCAGAACGGCTCTCGCACCGAGGGAGCGGGCAAGGTGTCCGACCGCCCGTTCACGCCCAAACTCGGAATCAACTACCAGGCGGACCCCAACAATTTGTTCTATGCTAGCTGGGCGCGAGGATTCCGCGCTGCCGGCGCCAATCCGCCAGTGCCGGTCCTTCCGTGCCAGGACAGCCTCGACAATCTCGGCATTCCGTCCGCACCGACGACCTACAAGTCGGACACGGTGACGAGTTACGAGCTCGGAGCGAAGAACAAGTTCCTCGACAATCGGCTGACGCTCGACAGCTCGATCTACCAGGTCGACTGGAACAACATCCAGCAGATCGTCAACCTGCCGCAATGCGCGATTCGCTTCATCGCCAATCTCGGCAAGGCGCGCAGTCGCGGGTTCGACCTGCAGGCAAATTTCCGCCCAACACGCAACCTGACCATCGATGGATCGGTCGGATATACGCATACACGCTACACGCAGGACGCGCGCCTAGCGCCGGGCGGCGCCGTCGTCGTCAACAGCGGCGATGCGATCGAGGGCGCGCCGTGGACGCTAGCGATCGGGGCGCAATATGATTTCGGACTCGGCGGCCATAACGTCTTTGTACGCGGCGACGCCGAGTACAAAAGTCGACTCAAGACTCCCACAAGCGATCGAGATCCGAACAGCGCCAACTACGATCCGGCACTGATCGCACCCGATTCCTACACCTTTGTCAGCATGCGGGCCGGGGTTGAATTAGGAAGTGCCAACGTTTCGGTGTTCGTCGACAATCTATTCGATGTCGCCCCGCAGCTAGGCTACACACACCAGGACGCCAATACGCTCCTTTTCGAAAATGCGACGTTGCGGCCACGCACAGTGGGACTGACCCTCGTCTATCGCCGATGACTTCTAGGCCAGCAATGCCCGCGTGGCTTTCCAAGGCCCTGCTGTTCGGCTAAGGTGTGATCACAGATCGTCCTGAAATGGGGAAATCGTGCTGAACGGCGACGTGTATGACGTGCGGCAAAGCGCGGCGGCCCTGTGTTTTCCGACCGAAGCATTGATCGACGGCGTCTCGGTCGCTGCACGCGACGGCACGCGTTTCGCCAATATCTCGCCAGGAGACGGCCGCTGCCTCGGCGAGGTTGTCGCCGGCAACGCAGTCGACATCGACGCTGCGGTAGCCGCCGCGCGCGCGGCGTTCGACGACGGCCGGTGGCGCGACCAATCGGTCAGGGCGAAGAAAGCAGTGCTCCACGCTTTCGCTGACACGCTCGCTGCGCATGCCGACGAACTGGCGTTGCTTGAAACGCTCGATACCGGAAAGCCGATCGGCGATGCGAGCACTGTCGATATTCCGCTGGCGATTGATACCACGCGCTATTACGCCGAGGCGCTCGACAAGATTTACGGCGAGGTTGCGCCGCCGAGTCCGACGCGCCTGTCCTACGCAGTCAACGAGCCGCTCGGCGTAATCGGCGCGATCGTGCCGTGGAATTTCCCGCTGCACATGGCGATGTGGAAGGTCGCGCCGGCGCTGGCGATGGGCAATTCGGTGGTGCTAAAGCCGGCGGAGCAGTCGCCGATGAGCGCCATCCGCATGGGCCAGCTAGCGCTCGAGGCGGGGCTTCCTCCGGGCGTGCTCAACGTCGTTCCCGGGACCGGCGAGGTGGCTGGGCAGGCACTCGCCAGGCACATGGACGTAGACATGATCGCCTTTACGGGGTCGGGTGTCGTCGGCCGCCTGCTGATGCGCTACTCGGCCGATAGCAATCTCAAGCGCGTCAGTCTCGAACTCGGCGGCAAGTCGCCGCAGATTGTTTTTCCTGACTGCCCTAATTTCGAGGCAGCGGCGCAGGCGGCGGCGTGGGCGATATTCTACAACCAGGGACAGGTCTGCACCGCCGCTTCGCGACTGCTGGTGCATTGCGACGTCAAGGCCGACTTCGTGAAGCGGGTCATCGCCGTTGCGAAAACCATCGTTCCCGGAGACCCGCTGGATCCGTCTACGCGGTTCGGCGCGATGATCAGCGAGGCGCAGATGAACACTGCGCTGCGCTATATTGCCATCGCCGAGCAGGAGGGCGCCGAACGGCTGATAGGCGGCTCGCGCGTGCGGCAGGACAGCGGCGGTTTCTATGTCGAGCCGACGATCTTTGACGCCGTCAATCCCAACGCCACGCTGGCGCGCGAGGAAGTGTTCGGACCAGTCCTCGGGGTCATCGAATTCGCCACCGACGAGCAGGCTTTCGCGATCGCCAACGACACGGTTTACGGACTTGCGGCGGGCGTGTGGACCGCCAGCCTGGAGCGCGCGCACACGGCGGCGCGCCGGCTCAAGGCCGGACTGGTGTGGGTCAACGGCTGGGATTCGTGCGACATCACCATGCCGTTCGGCGGCTTCAAGCAGTCAGGCTTCGGCCGGGACCGCAGCCTCCACGCGCTGGCCAAATATGCCGACCTCAAAGCAGTCACTTTTACGCTGGGCGCGGCGGCATGAGCGGGTTTGGCGCGGACCGGACGGAAGCGGAAGCCTTTCTCGTGGCCAATCCGGACATTGCCTTTGTCGAGACGCTGTTCACCCCCTTGTCGGGCGTCGCGCGCGGCAAGCGACTGCGGCGTTCCGAGCTTGCCAAGGTCTATGGAGGCGGCGCCTTTGTCCCGAGCTCGATCGTCGCGGTCGACATTCTTGGGGCCGATTGCGAGGCGAGCGGTCTGGTGTGGGAAACCGGCGACGCCGATGCGGTGCTGGTGCCTGTGTCCGGTAGCTTGGTGCGCGCGCCGTGGCTCGGGTCGGATGTCGCGCAAGTGACCTGCTCGCTAGCAACGCTCGACGGGCAGCGCAGCTCGTTCGACCCGCGTGCCGTGCTGGCGCGCGTTCTCGATCGCTTCGCCGCCGACGGGCTCGCGCCGATGGTCGCGTGCGAACTGGAATTCTATCTGGTCGAACGCCGCCGCGGCAAAGTGACGCGAAGGCGTTCGCCGCTGACCGGCCGCGATCCCTTCGGACCGGAAGCGCACGGCCTGTCGGAAACCGAGGATGCCGGCGATTTCCTGCGCGCGCTGTGGGCGGTTGCCGATGCGCAAGGCTGGCCGCTCGAAGGAGCCAGCGCCGAAGCGTCGCCCGGGCAGCTGGAAATGACGCTTCACCACCGCCCCGATGCGCTCCAGGCGGGTGACGATGCGATCGCCTTCAAGCGCGCGGCGAAGGGCGTTGCCCGGCCACTCGGCTGCGAGGCGACGTTCATGGCCAAGCCGTTCGAGAACATCGCCGGATCGGGCATGCACATCCACATGAGCATGATCGACAAGGAAAATGCCAATATCTTCGCCGCGGAGGAAGCCGAAGGTACACCCGCGCTTCGCCACGCCATCGGCGGAATGGCCGCGACCATGGCCGAGTCGATGGCGGTGCTCGCGCCCAATGCCAACAGCTATCGCCGCTATGTCGCGCACAGCTATGCCCCGACCGCGCCGAACTGGGGGATCAACAACCGCACCGTGGCGTTGCGCATTCCGGCCGGATCCTCGGCTTCGCGCCGGGTCGAGCATCGCGTCGCGGGAGCCGATGCGAATCCCTATTTGGCGCTCGCCGTGGTCCTCGCCGGCGCACACTACGGCTTGACCCATCAGACCGACCCCGGGGCCGAGACGTCCGGCGATGGCTATGCGGCGGCGGCAAAGTCCGGCGACAGGCTGCCGACCGACTGGCTGGCGGCAATCGAGCGGTTCGATCGATCGGCGGTGATGCGCGATTATCTGGGCGAGGCGTTCGTCGACCTGTTCGTCGCGGTCAAGCGGACCGAGCAGGAGCGGTTCAACGCCGGGGTCACCTCGCTCGACTACGACTGGTATCTGCAGGGCGCATGAGCGGCAGCGGCACCACCCAGCGCTGGCAGGACGCAAGGGGCCCGTTCGCGCTACTGTTCGGGGTGCCGGCCCTGTGGCTGCTGCTGTTCTTCCTGGTTCCGCTGGCGATCGTTTGGGCGTACAGCTTCGGTCGGTCGACCGGCCTCACCGACATCGCCATCACCGGCACGCTGTCCAACTATGCCCGCACATCAAGCGCGGTCTACCTCGGGATATTCGCCAAATCGATCGGCTTCGCCGCGCTCACGACCGTGTTGTGCTTAGTAATCGGGTTCCCGATCGCCCTGGTGATCACCTTCGCCAGCGAGCGCGCCAAGACGCTGCTGCTGCTGGCCATCATGCTGCCGTTCTGGACCAACCTCCTCATCCGCACGTATGCGCTGATGGCGATGTTGCGTAGCGAGGGCTATGTAAACACCTCGCTCGGCTGGCTGGGGATTGGGCCGCTACCGCTGCTGCACAACAATTTCGCGGTCACGCTGGGGCTGGTGTACGTCAACCTGCCGTTCCTGGTGCTGCCGCTCTATTCGGCGCTCGACCGCCTCGACCGCTCGCTGCTCGAGGCGAGTCTGGACCTGGGCGCCGGGCATTGGCGCACGATCCGCGAGATCGTCATCCCGCTGGCGTTGCCGGGCATTCTGACGGGTGTGCTTATCACCTTCATCCCGGCGCTCGGCTCCTATCTTACCCCCGACTTGCTGGGTGGTCCCAACAGCCAGATGATCGCCAACGTCATCGAACGCCAGTTCAAGCGTGCCAACGACTGGCCCTTCGGCTCCGCTTTGTCGTTCATCCTGATGTACCTTACCTTCCTCTGCATCGCCGGGCAGGGGATCATCGCCCGCCGCCGTGAGAAAGCGAGCGCGGCGTGAGGGCGCGGGAACCCAAGGGACCGCTCGATTACGCGCGCAGCACGCCGCTCAGGCTGTGGGTCGGCCTGGTGCTGGTGTTCCTCTATGCGCCGCTCGCCTGCCTCGTCGCATTCAGCTTCAACGAGAGCAAGCGCAACATCGTATGGACCGGTTTCACCACCGACTGGTATGGCAAGGTGTTCGACGATGGCGATCTCATCACGGCGTTCGTCAACTCGCTAACCATAGCCGCTCTATCGACCCTCGTCAGCCTGGTGCTGGGTGCCATGGTCGCGGTCGCACTGTGGCGCTTTCGCTTCCCGTTCAAGCCCGCGTTCGAGGGGCTCGTCGCGCTGCCGATCGTCGTCCCCGAGATTTGCATGGGCGTGTCGATGCTGGTGTTCTTCTCTCGCATCCTGCCGTGGCCGACCGATCTGCCGTGGCCGCTCGACCTCGGGTCGATCGTGATCGCCCATATCTCGTTCAGCTTTCCGTTCGTCGCGATCATCGTCCGCGCCCGCCTCGCCTCGTTCAATCGCGAGCTGGAGGAAGGTGCGAAGGACCTCGGCGCGGGCGAATTCCGTGCTTTTTTCGACGTGCTTGTCCCGCATATGCGTCCAGCGCTGATCGCCGGCGCGTTGCTGGCCTTCACGCTCAGCCTGGACGATTTCGTAATCACCTTTTTTACCGCTGGCCCGGACACCGTAACCTTCCCCGTCAAAGTCTATTCGATGGTGCGCTTCTCGGTCACGCCAGAGGTCAACGCCGCCTCGACCCTACTGATGGCGCTGACGGTGGTGCTGACGATCATCGGCTTGCGGATTCAGGGCCGCGACGTTGCGGAGATGGGGAATGGCTAGGTCATGACCGCCAAGACCCTCATCAGGATCGAGCAGCTGACCAAGCGTTTCGGCGACTTTGCCGCGGTGGACGATGTGTCGCTGGAGATTCGCGAAGGCGAGTTCTTCGCGCTGCTTGGCCCCTCTGGCTGTGGCAAGACGACATTGCTGCGCCTGCTCGCCGGGCTCGAGACCCCGAGCGAGGGGCGCATCCTAATCGACGACGTCGATATGGCCAGGGTTCCGCCCAACAAGAGGCCGGTCAATATGGTGTTCCAGTCCTACGCCGTGTTTCCGCACATGAGCGTTCGCGACAACGTCGCTTATGGTCTGAAGGTCGATAAGGTTGCCGCGAAAGAGCGCCAGGCGCGAGTGATCGAGGCGCTTGAACTAGTCAAGCTCGAGGACTTGATCGATCGCAAGCCCGACCAGCTGTCGGGCGGCCAGCGCCAGCGCGTCGCGCTCGCCCGCGCGCTGGTCAAGCGGCCGCGTGTGCTGCTGCTCGACGAACCGCTGTCGGCACTGGACGCGAAGCTGCGCGAGGCGATGCGGTTCGAACTCGCGCGCATTCAGGACAAGGTCGGGGTAACGTTCGTCATGGTCACCCACGATCAGAATGAGGCGCTGGCGATGGCGTGCCGCTGCGCACTGATGCACAAGGGCGTGCTGCAGCAAGTGGCGACTCCGAGTGACCTTTACGAATATCCTAACACTCGCTTCGTCGCTGACTTCATCGGCAGCATCAACTTGTTCGAGGGGCGGCTCGAGGTCGACGAGCCGGGTCACGCGGTGGTCGCCAGCGCGGCGCTCGGGGTGCCGATCTATCTCGACCATGGCGTGACCGGAGCAAGCGGGTCGACCGTGTGGGTCGGCATTCGGCCGGAGAAGATCGACATGGCGCCACGCGACGGGGATGCGCCGCCAGACCAAGGCGGGGGGGCTGTAGGGCACAATGTCGTCGCCGGCGAAATCCGGCACAGCGCTTACCTCGGCTCGGAAACGATCTATGAGATCGCGCTGGCGACCGGCACCATCGTCAAGGCGCTGCGCTCCAACATCCGGCGTTACGAAGAGCGCGGATTCGACGACGGAGACTCGGTCTGGCTTAGCTGGGACGCGCGTTCGCCGGTGGTATTGCTGTCATGAGCGCGCGGCCGGTGATCGGCATCATCTGCTGCGCGCGTCGCGTTGGCGAGGAAACCGCGCAGGCGGTGATGGAGCGCTATCTCGAGGCGGTCGCGGTCCATGCCGATTGCGCGGCGCTGCTGGTGCCCGCGCGATCGGACCTTATGGACGCGCGCGATCTCGCGGGAAGAATCGATGGCCTGCTGCTCACCGGCAGCCCGTCCAACGTCGAGCCGCACCGCTACGGCGATGGGTCGGCCGGCGCCGGTCCGTTCGATCGCAGGCGCGACGACATGAGCCTCGCGCTGATCTCGGCAATGCTTGGGCGCGTGCGTCCGGTGTTCGGAGTCTGCCGCGGGTTTCAGGAGCTCAACGTATCGTTTGGCGGGACCCTGGCGCGCGACCTCGGGGAGCCGGCGCGGCATCTTCCGCACCATGCCCCCGACGGCGCCGGCTTCGAAGAGATGTTCGGTCACGAGCATGACGTCGTTCTGACCCCGGGCGGAGTCCTCGCCGGCAGCCTCGGGGGTACGCAGCTGCGCGTGAATTCGGTTCACTATCAGGGCGTCGACCGGCTTGGTCAGGGGCTGGCCATCGAGGCCAGCGCGCCCGACGGTATCGTCGAGGCATTTTCGGCCGCGCCGGGGGGGGCGCCGGTGCTCGGGGTTCAGTGGCATCCCGAGTGGCACGCTGAGCGCGATCCGGCGTCGGTCGGATTCTTCGCTCTGCTGGGCCGGGCGCTCCGCGGCGATACTGAACCATGGAAAGACAGGGGACTTGCGGCATGACGATACGCAATTACGACATCGCCGAGCTGCGCCGGCTCGACGTCGCGCACCATCTGCCCGCGCAGTCGAGCTACAAGCTGCAACGCGACATGGGCGGCAGCCGGGTGATCACGCGAGCCGAGGGATCGACGCTCTATGACGGGGAAGGACACGCGATCCTCGACGGGATGGCGGGACTGTGGTGTGTCGATATCGGTTACGGCCGCAAGGAGCTGGCCGAGGTAGCGTTTCAGCAGATGCTCGAGCTGCCTTATTACAATACATTCTTCCGCACCGCGACGCCGCCGCCGATCGAACTCGCGGCCAAGCTGGCGGAGCTGCTGGGCGGGGAATTGCAGCA
>JARXKO010000049.1 GCA_030271595.1 Pseudomonadota bacterium
AATATCACAAGCTCTCGATGGCGCTGCTGATCGGCGGCGTGCAGATGGGCGACCAAGTCAAGGCGCTGTCCAAGGGCGTCGACGTGCTGATCGCCACGCCGGGGCGGCTGATGGACCTGTTCGGCCGCGGCAAGATCATGCTCAACGACTGCAACCTGCTGGTCATCGACGAGGCCGACCGGATGCTCGACATGGGCTTCATCCCCGACATCGAGGAAATCTGTTCGAAACTGCCCAAGAGCCGCCAGACCCTGCTGTTTTCAGCGACCATGCCGCCGCCGATCAAGAAACTGTCTGACAAGTTCCTGACCGACCCCAAACGGATCGAGGTGGCGCGCCCAGCCACCGCCAACATCAATATCGAACAGCGGCTGGTGCATACAACCTCGGCCAAAAAGACCGACGCGCTCAAGGATTTGCTCAACGCCGGCGAGTTCAAGAACGCGATCGTGTTCTGCAACCGCAAGACGACCGTCCGCGACCTTGCCTCGACGCTCAAGCGGGCGCGCTTCGCGGTCGGCCAGATCCACGGCGACATGGACCAGTCGTCGCGCATCGCCGAGTTCGACCGCTTCAAGAATGACGAGATCAACATCCTCGTCGCCTCCGACGTCGCCGCCCGCGGCCTCGACGTCAAAGGCGTCAGCCACGTCATCAATTACGACGTGCCGTGGCAGCCCGACGATTATATCCACCGCATCGGCCGCACTGGCCGCGCCGGGATGAAGGGCATCGCGATCACCCTCGCCACCCGCGCCGATGGCGACGCCATCGCCGCTATCGCCAAGCTCACCGGCATGAAGATCGACCAGGTCGGGGAAGCGCCGCGCCATGCAGAGGCCGAAGCCGGCGCGCCGGCCGAACGCCGCGCTCGCCAACATCAGCCTGCCGCGGACAAGCCGCAGCGACGTAGCCGGCGCGAACAGCCGGTCGAACCCGCGGTGGCCGAACAAAGCGCTGCAAAGCCTGCTCCGAAACCCCCGCGGCCGGCCAAAACCAAGGCTCCGGTGGTGGACGACATGGAAGCCGAATGGAACGGCCCGCTGCCGAGCTTTCTATCGTTTGGCGCAAGCTAGGAGGCTGGTGCTCGATAGCGGTCGACGAATGTCGCCGCGAAGGCGCTAAGCCGCTGATCTGCGATCGCGTCGCGCAACGCCTGCATCAACCGCTGGTAAAACCACAGATTATGCTGGGTCATCAGCATCGCGCCGAGGATTTCGCCCAATTTGACCAGATGGTGCACATAGGCTCGCTCGAACGTCGTGCACGCCGGGCACGGACAGCCCGGCTCGATCGGCTCGCGGTCCTCGGCGAAGCGGGCGTTGCGCAGGTTGAGCGGCCCGTCGAGGGTGAACGCCTGGCCGGTCCGCCCCGACCGCGTCGGCAGAACGCAGTCGAACATGTCGATTCCGCGCACAACCGCGCCGACGATGTCGTCGGGCTTGCCCACCCCCATCAGATAGCGCGGCCGGTCGTCCGGCAATTGGCCGGGTGCGAAGTCGAGGGCGGCGAACATCGCCTCCTGCCCTTCGCCCACCGCCAGCCCGCCGACCGCATAGCCATCAAAACCGATGGCGCGCAGTGCCGCCGCCGATTCCCCGCGCATCGCTTCGTCGAGTCCGCCCTGCTGGATTCCGAACAACGCGCCGTCGTTCCCGAGCCGGTCGAATGCATCGCGCGATCGCCTCGCCCAGCGCATCGAGCGCTCCATCGCCTCGCGCTGCTTGTCCGGCGCGTCGTCGGTCTTCACCAATTGGTCGAACGCCATGACGATGTCGGCGCCGAGCAGGGTCTGGATTTCGATCGACCGTTCGGGGCTGAGCAAATGGCGGCTGCCGTCGAGATGGCTGGCGAAGGTCACGCCGTCTTCGGTCACTTTGGTTCGCTCGCTCAGGCTCATCACCTGGTAACCGCCGCTGTCGGTCAGGATCGGCCGCTCCCAGCCCATGAATTTGTGCAGCCCACCAATTTTCGCAATCCGTTCCGCACCGGGGCGGAGCATCAGATGATAGGTGTTGCCAAGAATGATGTCGGCGCCGCTGGCGCGCACTTCCTCGGGGCGCATCGCCTTGACCGTCGCCGCGGTCCCGACCGGCATGAAGGCGGGCGTTAGAATGACCCCGCGCGCCATGGCGATCGCGCCAGTGCGGGCGGCGCCGTCGCGCGCGAGAATTGAGAAATCGAACCGGGTCACGCCTCGCCGCTTAACGCCTTGGCGGTCCATCGCAAGCCGCGGAAGTTAAGGCTTGGGCAACCACGCGTCACAACGCCCGGTCCATTAAATCGGCCGAGAATGCCAGTGTCCGCGACACAAGGGTCAGGCACGATGACGATTGCCGCAGCTTCCGCCCCCGCACCGAACAAGGAACAGCGCACGCGAGTCCTGATGCGCGGCGTGCTGTTCGCCCCGTCGGGCGCGACCATGGTGTGGATCCGCAACATCTCGAGCGACGGCGCCCATGTCACCGCCGACGATCCTTTGCCCGCCGATTGCGACGTGATCCTCAAGCGCGGCCCGATCTTCGCCGCGGCGCGGGTCAAGAGCTCCGACCGAAGCGGCACCGGACTCGATTTCTATCGCTCGCTGACCGACGAGGAGCTCAATTCCGCGCATCTGCCCCTGCCCCATCGCGAGGACTAGGCGCGGGCCGGCAACATCAGGCTCCCGTCGCCATAGCTGTAAAAGCGGTACCCGGCAGCGATGGCGTGATCGTAGGCGCGTTGCATCACCTCCAGTCCCATCAGCGCGCTGACCAGCATGAACAGGGTCGACCGCGGCAGATGGAAATTGGTCAGCAGTCCGTCGACCGCCTTGAAGCGATAGCCTGGGGTGATGAAGATCGCGGTGTCGCCTTCGAACGGGTTGATCCGGCCATCGTCGCCGGCCGCGCTTTCGATCAGGCGCAGGCTGGTGGTCCCGACCGCGATCAGGCGCCCGCCGGCGGCCCGAGCGCGGTTCAAGCGCTCGGCGGTCGCGGCATCGATCCGCCCCCATTCGGCGTGCATCTTGTGGTCCGCGATGTGCTCGGCCTTGACGGGCAGGAAGGTCCCGGCGCCGACGTGAAGCGTCAGCGTCTCGCGCCCGATCCCGCGGGCATCGAGTGCCGCCATCAACCGCTCGGTGAAGTGCAGCGCCGCAGTCGGCGCGGCGACCGCTCCTTCCTGCTTTGCGAACATCGTCTGATAATCTTCGCGGTCGGCCGCGTCGGTTGGCCGGCGCGCTGCGATATACGGTGGCAACGGCATGCGCCCGGCGCGCTCGAGCAACACTTCCACCGGGTCGTGCCCATGAAAGTGAAGCAGCGCCTGGCCGTCGTCTGATTTTTCGACCACCGATGCCGCGACCCCGTTGCCAAAATCGATGACATCGCCGACCCGCGCCCGGCGGGCGTTGCGGAGGAAGGCGAGCCATTCGCGCGGGCCCTCGCGCTTGTGCAGGGTGGCCCCGATCGACGCCTCTCCGCGCCGCCCCTCGAGCTGGGCGGGAATGACCCTGGTGTCGTTGAACACCAGCACATCGCCCGGTTCGAGCAGCGCCGGCAGGTCCAGCATTTGGCGATCCTCGATTGCACCGCCGGCGAGGTGGAGCAGGCGTGCGCTGTCGCGCGGGCGCGCCGGGCGCAGCGCGATCCGCTCGGGCGGAAGCTCAAAATCAAAATCGTCGACGCGCATGATCGCGCGCCGCTCTAGCCGCCGATCGTCGCGCTCACAATTTTTGTCGGCTCGGGCGGCGGCTCGCCCGGGGCGATTCGGTCGACCGCGTCCATCCCGCCGATCACCCGGCCGAACACCGTGTAATTGGAATCGAGCTCCGGATGGGGCGCAAGCATGATGAAAAACTGGCTGTTGGCGCTATCGGGTTCCTTGGCCCGGGCGGCGCCAAGGCTCCCGCGCAGGAACGGTACCGCGGTAAATTCGGCCTTGAGGTCGGGCAGCTCGGAGCCACCCTCGCCGGTCCCTTTGGGGTCGCCGCCCTGGGCCATGAAGCCGGGGATCACGCGGTGAAAGGTCAGCCCGTCGTAGAAATGGCGTCCGACTAGGGTGCGGATGCGCTCGACGTGCCTGGGCGCGAGGTCGGGCCGAAGCAGGATCACCACGGTCCCGCCGTTGGATAGCACAAGGCTCAACCGGTTGGCCGGATTGGCGGCCACTTCGGGCGGCGGGATCAGTCCGGGGATTGCCGGCGGAGCAGTTGGCGGCGGTGCGGCTGCGGTCAGCGCCAACGCCGCGATGAATGCGAATTGTTTGAACATACTGCCTCTTGAGGGTGGATCGATTAACCGCGGCTGAGGTGCCGCTTGACGTCCGCGGCGACCGCGGGGGGCACGAATTTCTCGATGTTGCCGCCATAGCGGGCGATTTCCTTGACCAGCTTCGATGCGATCGGCTGTAGCGAGACGTCGGCCATCAGGAAGACGGTTTCGATATCGTCGTTCAACTGCTGGTTCATCCCCGCCATCTGGAATTCATATTCGAAGTCGGCGACCGCGCGCAGCCCGCGCAGGATCATCGCCGCGCCCTGCGCTTCGGCGAAATCCATCAGCAGCGAATCGAATTCGACGACGTCGATGTTGCCGGGGATGCCGTCGACTTCGCGTTTGACCATCGCGAGCCGCTCGGCGACCGCGAACATCGGCTCCTTCGACGGGTTGGTGGTGACCCCGATGACCAGCGTGTCGGCGAGGTGGGCGCCGCGCCGGATGATGTCGAGATGGCCCAACGTAAGCGGATCGAAGGTGCCCGGATAGACGGCGATTCGTTTGGTCATTGCTCAATGATCCCGTTCGATGGCGAAGCGGGCGATTGCGCGCAGCAAATCCGCTTCGGTGCCGTGGGTGGATAGATGTTCGATCGCCTGTTCGACCAGCAATTGCGCCTGCTGCCGCGCCCGTTCCTGCCCCAGCAACGACACGAAGGTCGCCTTGCCGGCATCGGCGTCCTTGCCCAGCCGTTTGCCGGCCGCGGCCTCGTCGCCGCATTCGTCGAGCAGGTCGTCGGTGATCTGAAAGGCGAGGCCGATGTTGCGGGCATAGCCGCGATAGGGCGTCCGCGCTTCGGGGGGCATCTTGTTCATGATGCACGCCGCATCGACCGAAAATTCGATCAGCGCGCCGGTCTTCAATTGCTGCATTCGGGTGATCGCCGGCAGATCGAGTGCCTGGCCCTCGGCATGAAGGTCCATCATCTGCCCGCCGGCCATGCCCGAAGGCCCGACCGCACGGGCCAGTTCGAGCGACAAGTCGGATCGCACCCACGGGTCCTCGTGGGTGGCGGGGTCGGCGATGATCTCGAACGCCAAGGCATGGAGGCTGTCCCCGGCAAGCACCGCGACGGCATCGCCAAACGCCTTGTGAACCGACGGCTTGCCGCGGCGCAAATCGGCGTCATCCATGCACGGCAGGTCGTCATGGATGAGCGAGTACACATGGATCGCCTCGATCGCGCAGGCGGCGCGCAGGGCGCGATGACCGTCGATCGCGAACAGCCGAGCGGCGGCCATGGTGAGCATCGGTCGGAGCCTCTTGCCGCCGCCGATCGCGGCGTGGCCCATGGCCTCGTACAGCCGGTCGCGGCTGTCGCCGGGCGGGACCAGAAGCGCGCTGAAAAAGCCGTCGACTTCGGCCGCGACCCGGGCGGTTTCGCGGTCGAGCTCGCCGGCGAGCCGGTCGATGGTCTCAGTCGGCATCGAACGGCTTGAGGCCAGCGGGCTGGCCGTTGCCGCCGAGCGCGATCTGCTCGATCCGCATCTGCGCATCCTTGAGCCGCGCTTCGCAATGGCGCTTGAGGCGGTCGCCTTCCTGATAGAGCTCGATCGACTGGTCGAGCGGCGCTTCGCCCTTCTCGAGGGTGCGGACGATTTCCTCGAGCCGCTTCAACGCCGCTTCGAAACTGAGCTTGCTGACGCCCTCATCCATGGCTCGATCCTTGGCCCTCGCAAGCCGTCAAATCAAGCGGTCGGAAGCGGCTTGAACGGGTCGCGGATGCCCGGGACGATGTCGTCTGATCCGTCGTCCGCCTCAGCCGCGAGCGCCGCTTCGGCATCGCGGGCGTGCTGCTCGCGCTCGGCGCGGAGCTCGGTGATCAGCGCCGCGCGGTCGCCCTCGAAGCGGGTGTCGACGGGGGCTTCCAGGCCCTTCGCCTTGGCCGCCTTGGCAACCGCCGCATCGAGTTCACGCTGGCTGGTCAGGCCCAGGGTGACCGGGTCCTTGGGACTGATATTGGACATGTTCCAATGGCTCCGCTCGCGGATCGCGGCGATGGTCGTGCGAGTCGTTCCGATGAGCTTCGAAATCTGTCCGTCGCTGACTTCCGGATGGTTCTTGATGATCCAGTTGATTCCGTCGGGCTTGTCCTGGCGCTTGCTGACCGGCGTGTAGCGCGGGCCCTTGGTGCGGGTGACGGGGTCGGGCGCCTTGTGCATCTTGAGCACATAATCGGGATCGGCCTGGCCTTTGGCGATCTCGTCGTGGGTCAGCTCGCCGGCCCGGATCGGGTCGCGCCCGGTCAGCTTGGTCGCTGCGGTGTCGTCGGCGATCGCCTGGATCTCGAGGATATGAAGCTCGCAGAATTGCGCGATCTGCTCGAACGTGAGCGATGAATTCTCGACCAGCCAGGCGGCGGTCGCATGAGGCATCAGGGGCTGGGCCACTGCTTCTCTCCAATCGTTGGAAATGAATAGGGCCGCCCCTTGCCGGAGCGGCCGCTTGCTGGGCGATGTAGCTCCAGCAGCGCTAATGAGCAATGGTCAGGACGATTTTCCCGACATGGTCGCCCGCTTCCATTCGCGCATGGGCGGCGGCGGCCTCCTCGAGCGCAAAGGTGCGGTCGATCACCGGTTTCAGCCGCCCGCCCTCTGCATAGGGCCACACGGTCTGCGCGATTTCATCCGCGACCATGGTCTTGAACTCGACCGAGCGCGGGCGCAGCGTCGATCCGGTCAGGGTCAGCCGCCGCCGCATCACGTCGGGAATGGCGATTTCCGCTTTGGCTCCGCGCTGGAAGGCGATCGACACGTGGCGCCCGTCATCGGCAAGGCAGGCGAGGTTGCGCGGGACATAGTCGCCGCCGACCATGTCGAGCACCACCGCGACCCCGTCGCCGCCGGTCAGCCGCGCGACCTCGGCGACGAAATCGCTGGTCCGGTAATTGATCGCGCCGGCCGCCCCGAGCGTCATCGCCGCGGCGCATTTGTCGTCGCTGCCGCAGGTGACCAGGACCTCCAGCCCGAACAATTTGCCAAGCGCGATCGCCATCGTGCCGATGCCGCTGGTGCCGCCGTGGACCAGCACCGTGTCGCCGTCGGCGGCGAAGCCGCGCTCGAACAGATTGACCCACACCGTGAACAAGGTTTCGGGCATGGCCGCGGCTTCGACCATGGTCATCACTTCGGGAACCCTGAGGCAGGTGCCGGCAGGCGCCACGCAATATTGGGCGTACCCGCCGCCGGCGACGAGCGCGCAGACCTTTTGCCCGACCAGCATCTCCGCGCCCGGGCCCGCGCCGACCACGGTCCCGGCGATTTCGAGCCCGAGGATGTCGGGCGCTCCGGGCGGCGGCGGATAGAGACCGCGGCGCTGGAGGATGTCGGGGCGGTTGATTCCGGCGGCGGCAACCTCGACCAGCACTTCGCCCGGCCCGGGCCGCGGCACCGGCCGCTCGACCAGCGCAATCTCCTCCGCGCTACCGGCTTGCGGCGCGACTGCGGCGATCATGGTGGGAGGGACGTCGGACATCGGCGGCTGGGCTTATTGACTTGGCCGCCGCGCCGGTCAACGCTTTGCCCGCGATGGACATTGACGACCTGTTCCCGAGCAAGCCCGGCGATCCCCTCAAGGAACTCGCCCGCCAGGACCTCGATCCGCTCAGCGTCGACGAGCTCGTCGAACGAATCGCCGCCCTCACCGCCGAAATTGCCCGCGTCGAAGCCCATCTCGAAGCCGGCGCCAAGCACCGCAACGCGGCCGAGGAATTGTTCAAGAAATAGCGATCATGCTGGCGAGGACCGCCGGCCCGCGGCCGGCCGTCTTTTGCCGCCTTTGGCAGCCATATTGCGTCGCTGCGCTCGCAAAGACGGGGCGATCGTGCGTTATTCTGGGGAAAAGCCGCCGCTACGGCCTTGATTG
The DNA here is from genome assembly GCA_030271595.1 of Pseudomonadota bacterium. Classification (GTDB taxonomy): domain Bacteria; phylum Pseudomonadota; class Alphaproteobacteria; order Sphingomonadales; family Sphingomonadaceae; genus Sphingomicrobium. Next base: position 8,124 of record JARXKO010000049.1, read on the forward strand.
CGCCGCGATATGCTATGACATTGTCGGTCAAGAGCCCGCCGCGGTTCGGCGGGCGCGGAGAATGATCCTCAATGCCTAGTTTTGCGCGCGAACTCGAACAGACGCTCCACAATGCGCTGGCGGAGGCGACCCGTCGCCGCCACGAATATGCCACGCTCGAGCATCTGCTGATCGCGCTGGTCGACGACGAGCATGCCTCCAAGGTGATGACGTCCTGCGGGGTCAACCGCGACGAATTGCGCGCCAGCGTCAAACAATATCTCGACCATGAACTCGGCGCCCTGGTCGCCGATTCGGCGACCGAGCCGACCGCGACCAGCGGCTTTCAGCGAGTCGTCCAGCGCGCCATCCTTCACGTCCAGTCGTCGGGCCGCGACGAAGTCACCGGCGCCAACCTGCTCGTCGCCTTGTTCAGCGAGCGCGAAAGCTATGCCGTCTACTTCCTCCAGCAGCAGGACATGAGCCGGCTCGATGCCGTCACCTACATCAGCCACGGCGTCGGCAAGGGCGAAACCCCGGTCGAAAGCAGGCCGCCCGAGGGCAATGAGGAAAAGACCGAGAAGAGCGACGGCAAGAAGGAAAGCGCGCTCCAGCAATTCACCGTCGACCTCAACGAAAAGGCCAAGGCGGGGAAGGTGGATCCGCTGATCGGCCGCATGCCGGAGGTCGACCGCACGGTCCAGATCCTGTGCCGCCGGTCGAAGAACAACCCGCTCTACGTCGGCGACCCCGGGGTCGGCAAAACCGCGATCGCCGAAGGGCTGGCGCGCAAGATCGTCGAGGGCGACGTCCCCGACGTCCTCAAAAGCGCGGTCATCTACTCGCTCGACATGGGCGCGCTGCTCGCCGGGACACGCTACCGCGGCGACTTCGAGGAGCGCTTGAAATCGGTCGTCAACGAACTCGAAAAACTGCCCGACGCGATCCTGTTCATTGATGAAATCCATACCGTGATCGGGGCCGGCGCGACCAGCGGCGGGGCGATGGACGCCTCCAACCTGCTCAAGCCCGCGCTCAGTTCGGGCGCGATCCGCTGCATCGG
>JARXKO010000050.1 GCA_030271595.1 Pseudomonadota bacterium
TGGCTTCGGCGTCGGATTTGCCGCGCGCGCCATAGCCGCCGAGCGTGTTGACCGCCTGCGGGGTGAGGCCGACATGGCCGATGACCGGGATTCCGCGCTGGGTGAGACACTCGACCGTCGCCGCCATCGCCTCCCCGCCCTCGAGCTTGACCGCCGCGCAGCCGGTTTCCTTCATGATCCGCGCGGCGCTGGCGAAGGCCTGTTCGGGCGACGCTTCATAGCTGCCGAACGGCATGTCGACCGCGACCAGCGAGTGCCAGCTTCCGCGCACCACCGCGGCGCCGTGCGCGCACATCATTTCCATCGTCACCGGAATCGTCGAATTGAGGCCGTAAATCACCTGCCCCAAACTGTCGCCGACCAGCAGCATGTCGCAATGCGGGTCGAGCAATTGCGCCATGCGCATGGTGTAAGCGGTGAGCATGACGATCGGCTCGGCGGTCGTGCCGCCAACCTTGCGGGCGCGGATCGCCGGCGCGGTCATGCGCTTGCCCGGCACGGGCGACGGGGTGGCGCGGCTGGTATCGGTTTCGAGCGTGATCTTGGACATGCCGGCGCCTTCTAGCGGCTGGCGCGGGAGACAGCCAGCCGCGGCATTGGGGACTGGGGGTTCATGCAACAATGGTTCGGCATAGGCCCCAAGACGGAACTTTTGTTCCGCCCGATCGTCCAATCATTAAGTGCGTGGCGCCCGATCATTGTGGCGCCAACGTGATCGTGATTGGAGCTTGAAATGATCGACACCCGGATGTTGCGGGATATTGGCCTCGCCCTCGTATTGGCCATCCCAACCTTGTCACTCACACGGCCAGTTGCGGCTGAAACCCTGAGCCCGGCCGCGAGCCAATCACCGATCGTGGCCAACGCCGCAATCGCCGAAATGACGATTGACGAGCGCCGTTCGGCGATCCCGACGAACTAGCCTTTATTTTCCTTCGGGGATCAGGCGCTCTTCCCACCCCGCGCCCTGGGCGAGCGAAATCGAATTGAGCACGGTCGTGCTCTGGTCGCGCAGGATCGTGAAGGCGCGGCGGATGGCGCAAGTCGCCTCATCCTGACAATCCCCGCACGGCGCGTAAAAATTGACGCTGGCGCACGACACCAACGCGATTGGCCCCTCAAGGCTTCGGACCACTTCCCCGAACGAAATTTCTTCCGACGATCGAGCCAGGCGATAGCCGCCCTTGGGGCCGCGCGCGCTTTTGACTAGGCCGGCCTTTTTGAGGTCGAGCATGATCAGTTCGAGATATTTGGGCGGCACCCGCTGAGTCTCCGCGATCCGCGCCAATTGCACCGGCTGGCCATCCGACGCTTCAGCCAGGAATAATAAAGAGCGCAGCGCATACCGGGTTTTCTGGGTGATCATGAGCAGCGTACCCTAGCGCGCGACAAGCCTTTAGCAAAGACCGATCGGTGTTCAGCCGAGCGGCTGCCGCGGAATCACGACTTCGGCGACCAGTCCGGGGCCATTGTCGCCAAGAACCAGCTTGCCGCCGTGGGCGTGGGCGATTGCTTCAACCAGCGTCAGGCCAAGCCCCGCCCCATGGACTGAGCGACTTGGGTCGAGGCGCCCGAAACGCGCCCGCGCGGTCGCCTGCTGGTCGCGGGCGATGCCCGGTCCGCGATCCGCCACACCGATGCTTACGGAATCCGGGCGATCGTCGAGAGTCAGTGTGATTTCACCGCCGGCCGCGCCGTAGGTAAGGGCGTTCTCGATCAAATTGCTAAGCGCCTGGGCGATCAGCTGGCGGTGTCCGAAAAGGGGTTGCACGGACGTCGGCGCACGGAGTGCGAAGCGCAAGCCGCGGTCCTCGGTCAGCGGCTCGTACATCTCCGCCACCTCGGCCACCAATGCGCACGGATCGAACAACTCGAATTGGTTGCGCGCGATGAGCGACTCCGACTTTCCGATCTCGAGCACGGTGGTCAATATTCGCATCAGGGCATCGGACTGGCGCAATATGCTGCCGAGCAGTTGCTGGCGCTCGGCCGGGTCGTTTGTCTGGAGCGCTGCGTCCGCCGCCACGCGCAAGCGTCCAACGGGCGAGCGCAGATCATGGGCGAGGCTGTCGGACAGGGCCTTGAGCTCGTCCATCAATGTCGCAATCCGGTCGAGCATCCGGTTTATCTGGCCGGCCAGCGCCGCGAACGCATCGCCTCCGCGTCCGACGGCTGCCCGGCGCGAAAAATCGCCTCTTGAAAACCCTTCCGTCACATCGGCGATGTCGCGGATCCGGCGAACGACGAAGCGGGCGGTCAAGCCGGCGGAAAAAGCACCGAGCACAAGCGCCAGGGCGGAACCGATCAGCAGCGACCGTTCGAGCAGTTCGCGCAAGGCCAGTCCGCCTTCGGACTGGCGCCCGCTGATCAGCCACAGGCCGCCCAGCGACCGCACCTGGATTACCGCATCATGGCTCCGCCGGTCGCCGGTTCGCGCAAGCGCCAGGATTTGGGTTCCGGGACGGAATGCGACCTTCGCCAATGACCCCGGGTCGATATTCCCGGCGATCGGCTGGTGACGCGCATTGGCCAATGCGATCAGCTCATCGGGTTTGCCGGCCGCCGCGGTGGCGGCGACTTCCGAGCGCACCGCCTCGTCGCCGCCGAACTGATATATCTCGGTCAGAGCCCGCGTTTCATCAACGGTCTCCCGCTTGAGATCGTCGATCGTCGTGTCGTGGGTGTGCCAGTAGATGAAGCCGATCACGGCCAAGTTCGAAGCGAGCGCGAGCAACCCGGTAAGCAGCGCAATGCGCAAAGTCGTGGGCATTGCGGGGATCACGCAGCGAGCATGTAGCCCGCCCCGCGTATCGTCTGGATCATCGCCACCTCGAAGCCGGCGTCGAGCTTGCGGCGCAGGCGGCTGACATGCACGTCGATGACGTTGGTTCCAGGGTCGAAATGGTAATTCCACACCTGCTCGAGCAACATCGTTCGAGTGACGACCCGACCATGGTTTCGAGCAAAATATTCGAGCAGGACATATTCGCGTGGCTTGAGATCGATCTTGCGTCCGCCGCGGAACACCTGCCGCGCCAGGAGATCGATCTCCAGATCGCCGACGACGATTTTGGGGTCGGCGCCGACCCGGGCTTCAGCGCGGCGAAGCAGCGCATTGGCGCGCGCCAGCAACTCGGCGAAGGAAAAGGGTTTGACCAGATAATCGTCGGATCCGCTGTCGAGCCCTTCGATGCGGTCGCTGACGGAGGCCAAAGCGGAGAGCACCAGGACCGGGGTGGTGATGCCCGCAGCGCGCAGCGCGCGCAGGACCGACAGTCCGTCCAGGGTCGGCAACATCCGGTCGAGGATGATAAGGTCGAAGGTCTCGCCGGTGGCGCGGAACAGGCCGTTCTGGCCGGTCGCGGAATGCTCAACCAGGTGGCCGTCCTCCGCCAGCCCGCGGGCCAGGTAGCCGGCGGTTTCTTGATCATCCTCGACGATCAATATTTTGCGGCCCATGGAACACTCCAACCAGCGGTTACATAAGCGGAATGGTCCGCCCCTTCAACGGCGTCCCGCGCCCGCCCGCCCAGGGGGCTTCATTGTAGCGAGCGGGCACGGGACGTTCAGGGAGCGCGACTTGCGCTCCACTGGACGCTTACATCTTGGTCGCGGGCTTGGCCGACTTCGCTGCGACCTTGGCCTGCTTCACCGACGCCTTGGCGTTCTGCTTAGCCGTCTTGCAATTCTGGTTGGCAAGCTTCCAGCTTTCCTTCTTCGCCTTGGCCAACTGCTTTTCAGCCTGGCAGACCTGGGCAACGGTGCGATGGGCGACGGCCTGCTGAGCCTTTACCGCTGCAGTGCTTGCAAGCGCGGGCGTGGCAACGATGCCGATCGCAGCGAGAGTCGAAATGATCAGGGCTTTCATCACATGGGATCCTTTTTCCGGCAAAATCGCCGACAGCAGACGGCCCTAACGGAGCGGCCCTTGCCTAGGCGTGGACCGGCCATGACAAAGAGTTCATTTTGGAATTGGCGCGGGAATGGATTGTCGTCGGCCGGCCTCAGCCTTCGATGACAACTTTCGATCCGACCCTGGTCAGGCCGAAAAGTTTCTCCGCGAATTTCATCGGCAGGCGCACGCAGCCATGGCTCGCCGGATAGCCGGGATTGGCGCCGCCGTGAAAGGCAATTCCATAGCCGTCGATGCGCTGCATGAAGGGCATTGGCGCATTGTCGTATTTTTTCGAGCGGTAGAAGCGGTGTTTCTCGAGGACCGTCCAATTGCCCAGCGGCGTGACCATGCCGCGCCTGGCGCTGGAGATGGTCGATGCGCCGACCAGCGTGTCGCCGCGATAGGCGTAGGCCATCTGGGTCAGCAGATCGACCACCACCAGGCTATCGCCACCCGGCGGCACGGTCGTCGCCCACAGGAAATCGCCAGGCCTCAAGCCAACCTTGCCGAATGCGGCGATCATGTCCTTGTGCGCTCGCGGGGCGACACCGGTCGTCCAGCGGTAGGGCAGATCGCGCACGGCCGGCGGCGCAGCGGCTTCAACCGCCACCGGCCGGTTCCCGGTCGCCGTCGAACAGCCCGTCAATGCTCCAAGCAGGAGCGCCGCCGCCGCCAATCTGTCACTGTTCATCGGCCGATGCTCCGCTTCGCCGCTCCGTCACAACTGCTCAGCGCACGCGGCGCAAACCGTCAATATCGTGGTAAACGGGAAGTTACCGGTTAACCTCGTCCGGCCCCTGTTCATCCACACATGTAAAATTGTTCATGAGCGGACACATTGCCGCGCAGGCAGGTTTATGGTGCGCTGCAACAGGATTTCCCGAGGGAGAATGACATGCGCCTGCCGTTAATCTCGCCCAAGGACCTGACGCCCGAGCAAAAGTCGCTGTACGACAACATGCGCAAGGGCATTCATTCGAACTTCAACGCGTTCAAGGTCGAGCGGGAGGACGGCGCCCTGATGGGACCGTGGAACCCGTGGCTCCACGAGCCTGGCATCGGCAAGGCGATCTGGGACCTGACGCTGGCGATGACCGCCAATGCCACTTTGCCCGACAATGTCCGGCAGGTCGCGATCCTGGTCGTCGGCGCGCGCTTCGACGCAGCCTATGAAATTTACGCGCACATCGCGGTCGCCGAGCGCGAAGGAATGGCGGACGAGCGCCTGGCTACACTGGTCGCGGATTTGAAACCGGTCGATCTTGCGCCCGACGAAAGTGCCGCCTTCGATATTTCCTATGCGCTGGTGCGCGGCGGAGTGCTGCCCGAACCGCTGTACCGCCTCGGAGTCAGCACCTTCGGCCAGAAGGGAATGAACGAGCTCATCTTCCTGGTTGGGCTGTACAGCCTGGTTTCGACCACGCTCAACGGCTTCAACGTGCCGGTCCCGGAGCGTGAATAAGCACATCGTCGCGGTGGCCGAAGCGCCCAAGGCATCGGGCACTGCGTTCCAGAGCGTCGCTCTGCTGCTGCAGGGCGGCGGCGCGCTCGGCGCGTACCAGGCCGGCGCCTACGAGGCGCTGACCGCGCACGGCATCGAGCCGACCTGGGTAGCGGGTATTTCGATCGGTGCCATCAATTGCGCGATCATTGCCGGCAACCCGCTTGAAAAGCGCGTCGAGAAATTGCGCGCATATTGGGAAAAGGTCAGCGATTCGGGCGAGCGCGGGTTCATCGACAGCTGGTTGGCCTTGTGGCCGGGCGAGGAAGCGCGGCGCTTCGCCAATCAATTTGTCTCCGCAATGATCCTGTCCCACGGAGTGCCCGGATTCTTCGAGCCGAGGATACCCCCGCCCTATCTCGCGCCGTGCGGCCCGGAAGCGACCAGCTGGTACGATACCAAGGCGCTCAAGGCGACACTCGAAGAACTGGTTGACTTCGACCGGATCAATGCCAAGGAAACCCGGTTCAGCGTCGGTGCGGTCGAAATCACGTCCGGCAATTTCGCCTATTTCGACAATGCGACCGACGTCATCGGGGCCGAGCATGTCATGGCCAGCGGCGCGCTCCCGCCGGCCTTCGGCCCGGTCGAGATCGACGGCAAATCCTATTGGGACGGCGGCCTCGTCTCCAACACCCCGCTCGAATGGGTGTTATCGGCGCGCTCGGACCTCGATACGTTGATTTTCCAGGTCGATCTGTGGAGCGCTCGCGGTGACCTGCCGCGGGATCTAGCGGGGGTCGCGACGCGGACCAAGGACATTCAATATTCCAGCCGCACGCGGGCCGCGACCGACCATTTCCGAATGGTCCAGAAGCTGCGCGCGACCTTCCACGAGCTGATGGAAAAAATGCCCAGGGCTCTGCGCGAATCGCGCGAGTCCAAGTTCCTCGCTTATGAAGCGGACCCGGCGGTCTATAACATCATCCAGCTGGTTTACCGCTCGCAGACCTACGAGGGCCAGTCGAAGGATTATGAGTTTTCGCGGCTGACGATGGAAGACCATTGGCGCGCCGGACATGACGACGCGGTCAAGACCCTCAGCCACCCCGAAGTGCTGGTGCCACCCCAATCCCCGTTCGGCGTGAAAGTCTATGATTTCACCACCCCGCCAGCCGTTCAGGAACGCCCCGCAATCCCAGTGAAGAAGGCCGAATTATGATGAACCTCAAGGACAAAGTTGCAGTCATTACCGGCGCCGCGAGCGGCATCGGCAAGGACATCGCCAAGGTCTATCTCGACGCCGGCGCAAAGGTCGCGATCGCCGACCTCAACCTGGTTGCTGCAGAGGCCACCGCCAAGGAATTCGACCCGTCGGGGAAGAACGCGATGAGCGTGGCGATGGACGTCACCAAGGAAGACGAGGTCAACGCCGGGATCGAGGCCGTCGCCGCCAGGTTCGGCGGCATCGACATTCTCATCTCCAATGCCGGAATCCAGATCGTCGCGCCGATCGTCGACTTCAAATTCGATGACTGGAAGACGCTGCTCGCGATCCATGTTGACGGGGCCTTCCTGACCACGCGCGCCTGCCTCAAGCATATGTATGCCCAGGGCCGTGGCGGGACCGTGATCTACATGGGTTCGGTCCATTCAAAGGAAGGCTCGAAGCTCAAGGCTCCCTATGTCGCCGCGAAGCACGCGCTGATCGGCCTCGCCAAGGTCGTCGCCAAGGAGGGGGCGGAGCACAATGTCCGAGCGAATGTCATCTGCCCCGGGTTCGTGCGCACCCCGCTAGTCGAAAAGCAGATCCCGGAGCAGGCCAAGGCGCTGGGAATCAGCGAAGCCGACGTCATCAAGACTGTCATGCTCAAGGAAACGGTCGATGGCGAGTTCACCACGGTGGATGATGTTGCTCAGACCGCGCTGTTCCTCGCGTCCTTCCCGTCGAATGCACTGACCGGCCAGTCGATCGTCGTCAGCCACGGCTGGTTCATGCAATAAGAGTTCGAGGACGACGCTAGCCGCCCGGTTTCCGGGATGGACCGAGACCAACGGACTGACCGTCCTTGCGGGCAGCAATTACCGGCCGCTCACTCCCATTCGATCGTGCCCGGCGGCTTGCTCGTATAATCGTAAACCACGCGGTTGATGCCCTTGACCTCGTTGATGATCCGCGTCGCGCAGCCCGACAGGAACGCAGCGTCGAACGGGTAGATATCGGCGGTCATGCCATCGACGCTGGTGACTGCACGCAACGCGCAGACGCGATCGTAGGTGCGGTAATCGCCCATCACCCCGACCGTGCGCACCGGCAGCAGCACCGCGAACGCCTGCCAGATGGCATCGTACAGCCCGGCCTTGCGGATCTCGTCGAGGTAGACGGCGTCGGCCTTGCGCAGGATGTCGCAGCGCTCCTTGGTCACCTCGCCCGGGATGCGGATAGCGAGGCCGGGACCTGGGAACGGGTGACGGCCGACGAACTGCTCGTCGAGGCCGAGCTCGCGGCCGAGCACTCGGACCTCGTCCTTGAACAGCTCGCGCAGCGGCTCGACCAGCTTCATATTCATGCGCTCGGGCAAGCCGCCGACATTGTGGTGGCTCTTGATGGTCGCACTGGGGCCGCCGGTGAACGACACGCTTTCGATCACGTCGGGGTAGAGCGTGCCCTGGGCGAGGAAATCGGCGCCGCCGAGCTTGCCCGCTTCCTCCTCGAATACCGCGATGAACTCCCCGCCGATGAACTTGCGCTTGGCCTCGGGGTCGGTGACTCCGGCCAGGCCGGCGAGGAAGCGCTCCTCGGCGTCGATCACCACCAGCGGGATGTTGTAATGATCGCGGAACAGGCTCTCGACCTGTTCGCGCTCGTTCAATCGGAGCAGCCCGTGATCGACGAACACGCAGGTCAGTTGCGAGCCGATCGCCTCGTGGATGAGGATCGCCGCGACGCTGCTGTCGACCCCGCCCGATAGCCCGCAAATCACCTTGCCGTCACCGACCTGGGCGCGGATGTCGGCAATCTTGGCGTCGCGATAGGCGCCCATCGACCAGTCGCCAGCGACCCCGCACACGCGGTGAACGAAATTGGCGAGCAGCTTTGCGCCGTCGGGCGTGTGCACCACTTCGGGATGGAACTGGGTGCCGTAATATTTGCGCTGTTCGTCGGCGATGACCGCGAACGGCGCGCCGTCGCTGGTGGCGACGATTTCGAACCCCGGCGCAAAGCGCGTGACCTTGTCGCCGTGGCTCATCCACACCTGGTGGCGCTCGCCGACTTGCCACAGCCCGTCGAACAAGGCGCAATCCTTGGTCACGGTGAGGAAGGCGCGGCCGAATTCGCCGTCCCATTCGCCGTCCGACCCGGCCTCGACCTTGCCCCCCAATTGATGGGTCATGACCTGCTGGCCGTAACAGATGCCGAGGATTGGAACGCCGCTGTCGAACAGGCTTTGCGGCGCTCGCGGGCTATTCGCCTCGGGCACGCCCGCGGGCGATCCGCTGAGGATGATGCCCTTGGGCCGGAGCCGCTCCAACGCCGCATCGGCCGACTGAAACGGCGCGATTTCGCAATAGACCCCGGCCTCGCGAACGCGGCGCGCGATCAGTTGCGTGACCTGACTGCCGAAGTCGACGATGAGGATGCATTGGGTCGGGGTGGCCGTCATTGCGGGCC
>JARXKO010000051.1 GCA_030271595.1 Pseudomonadota bacterium
CGAGGGATCGTCGGCGCGCAGCCCGTCATCGACCAGGAAACCGTAGAAGCGCCGCAGCGCAGCCGATCGCCGGGCAACGGTCGCTGGAGCGAGCGCCGCCCAGCGCTCGCCCAGCCGGGCCAGATCGGCGGGGCTTGCCGAACCGATCGCGGGCACCGCTTCGGCGGCACGCTCGAGGTCGTTGCGATAGGCGGCCAGCGTGTTGAACGAGGCGCCATATTCGGCCGCCATCATCTCGAGAAAGCGATCGACCAGGGCGCGATCGTCGGCGGTCATCCGTCCACGCCGGGTTCCGCCGTCACGTCCGTGACAGGGCCTCCGCGGCGATCATCCGCGCCGAATAGTCCTGGCCGGTGCGCTTGAGGGCGGCGATGGCATGATAGAGGTGCGCGGCGGACAGGCGGTTCCAGTCGCTTGCCTGGAATCCGGTGCCGGTGAGGACCAGCACCGTCGCCGGCTGGCCGCGGCCGGCGGCGGCGTCGATCATCCGGCTCCAATTGGTCGTCCGGCCAAGCCCGAGACCGTTGCGGCGGTTGATCGTATTGGCCTGGGATTCGCTGATCCGGCCGAGACCGGCGAGGCCGGCGACGAGCAGGGCGCTGCGCTTCTTGTCCGGGCTCTTGTCGCGGCTGATGAAGCTTGCGATCCGGCCGTTGCTGACGCCGCCGTCGACGCCGCCGGGCGCGGCCAGTGCGAGCATCGCCCAGCAGCGGTCCGAATCCCCGTTGTTCATGTCGCCGACCACGCCGAGCCAGCGTGCCGCCTGGCGATCATAGCCGGCGGCGAGCATCGCCGAGATGAGGCCCGGCGCATCCTTGTCGAGCTTGGCATCGGGCGCGATCAGGCTCGCCGCCCGGGCCACGGCCGCGCGCGCGCCCTCCCTGGTCAGTGAATCGCCTTCCTTGGCCAGGAAGTGGCGGATGGCGTCCATCCGGGTGTCGCGGTCCTTGCCCACGAACGCCTGACGCAATTTCCATGCATCGCTGTCGGGCAGATCGCTGGGGTCGGTCGAATCGTAGATCGCCGAATAGAGATCAACCATCGACTGCGACGAAAATACCCCGAGGCCGGTGGCGATGAAGGCCGAAGCGAGCCGCGTCTCGGGCTCGAGCAAGGCGGCCCGCGCCTGAAACGCGCGCAGCTGCGGCGAGGCTTTGGTCAGCAGCCGGTCGGGCAGCCCAAGCCCGGTCGCGGTGGCCAGTCCAAAGCGCCACGCATTGAGTTCGCTCACGGGCTCCCATTCGATGGTCGTCGAGCGCCCGGTGTTGGAGCCCGCTCCGACGACCTTTTCGGCCAAGGCGAGGTCGATCCCGCCGACCCGGCCAAACCGGCGGGCGTCGTCGATCTGGGCCGAGGCGATCTGCGGCTCGCCCGACAGCGACGAGCACATCGCCGTCACCAGCGGGCGCACCCCGGGCTCGTATTTGCGCATCGCGTCCTCGAGCGGGCACAAGGCGGGCGGGTCGGCATCGGCGAGCGCGCTCTGCACCGCGACCTGGACCATCTTGGGGGTGAAGCGGTCGCTGTCGATCCCGGCGACGAGCAGCCGGGCGGCGTCCGCCTCGCCCATGCGCAGCAACAGCCAGGCACGCTCGGCGGTCCAGTCGACCGGATTGACGAAGCGCGGCACCGGCGCCTTGGCAAGCAACGCATCGCGCAGCGCGATATGCGCCCAGCGCGAGGCGATCGGCGTGTCCATGCGCCGCATCAGGGTCGACAGGAAAGCGCCATTGGCGGCGCCCCACGGCACCGCTCCAAGGCCGATGTCGGCGGAGTTGAGCGCCCCGGCCGACGCCGCATCGCGCCGCGCCCAGGATGGATATTCGACCGAACTCGCCGGGGCCGCGAAGGTCACGTTGGAAACGACCTCGACCGCGGTTTCGGCTGGGCCGGACTGGGCTTGAGCAGTGTCCGCCTGCGCCGCGGCGCCATTGTCCGCCGCTGATGGCGGTTGCGCCGCGACCTGATCGGGGACCGGGGCTGGGGCCTGCTGGGCAAGCGCCGGGATCGCCAGCGCCACCCCGGCGGCGACCGCGAGCCCCGCCTTACTGCGCATTACCGCCCGGCGCGACGTCGACCGTCACGGTCTTGACCGGCACTACCTTGGGCAAGGTCGACAGATAATAGACGCCGCCGCCAAGCAGCAGGAGGATGAATATCAGGACAACCATTCGCGACATCGGGGTTCCGCTCGAGATATGAATTGAGCCGCTTTTGCAGACCTCGGCCAGCGCTGTATAGCCCATAAAGTGAGCATATTATCGAGACGTATCGACCGGCCCATCGTGCTGGTCGGGATGATGGGAGTGGGAAAATCGACTGTCGGGCGCAGGCTGGCCAAGCGCATTGGCCTGGCGTTCGTCGACAGCGATTCCGCGATCGAGGACGCGTCGGGTTATTCCGCCGCCGAAGTGTTCGAGCGCTTTGGCGAAAAGGATTTCCGCGACGGCGAGCGGCGCCTGGTGGCACGATTGGTCAGCGGCGAAGTGCGGGTTATCGCCACTGGCGGCGGCGCCTTTGTCGATCCGCGCACGCGCGAGTTGCTCAACCAGCGCTCGATCACCGTATGGCTCGACGCGCCGGTCGAGATCCTCGCCGAGCGCACCGGCCGGCGCGACACCCGCCCGCTGCTTCGTCACGCCAATCCCAAGGGCACGCTCGAGCGCCTGTCGGTGGAACGCCGCCCCTCCTATGCCGAGGCCCATATCCACGTCCGCAGCGGCGACGGGGCGCACCGCGACGTGGTCGATTCGATCATCGCCGCGCTCGACGATTATCTCGGTTCGGAATCGGGCTCGTAAGCGTCATTGCCATCGGGCAGTGAGCGCTCGGCGCTGAACGCCTGATCCTCGCCGGCGTGGAGGTCGCCGGTTTCGCTTTGCCGCTCAAGCCGCTCGCAGTCGCGCCGCCGATATTCGCGCTCGACCCGCTCGACTTCCTCGCCCTCGACTCCCGCGGCCCTGAGCGCGGCGCGACCCATGGTGATCGCGCTTTCGAACATCTCCCGCTGGGCGAACGCGAGGTCGAGCCGGTCAAGTTCCATCAAATGAACCCGGTCGAAGGCGCGCACCATGACCGAGGCCTGGGGGAAGGCCTCGAGCACGCGCTCCAGCGCCTCGCGGGTCAGCTCGCCGTCGTCATTGTCGTTGCAGAAAGCGATGATCCGCGCGGTCTGGGCCCCGGCGGTCCTCAGCAAATCGATGCGCAGGCCGTCGCCGTAATAGACCTTGGTCCCGAACTCGCCGGCGCGCTCGATCATCGTCGGCTGCTTGTCGATCATCGTCACGCCGATGCTTTTGGCCTGGAGCATTTGCGCGACGGTCTGGCCGAAGCGGCCATAGCCGACGACGATAGCCGCGGTGTCGGGCGATTTCTCGGGGCCGTCGAGGCCCTCGGCGCTCTGCTCGTCGCGGCGGTCGAGCCAGTCGGTCAGGCGCATGAGGAACGGCGTCGTCGCCATCGACAGCACCACCACCGCGCCGAACAGCGACGCCGCTTCGGGGGCCAGCAATTTTCCCGCCGCGGCCTGGGCGAAGAGCACGAAGCCGAATTCACCCGCCTGGCTGAGCAGCAGGCCGAGCCGCACCGAGCGCCGCCATTCCAGGCCATAGCGGCGGCCAAGTCCGGTCATCACCAGCGCCTTGATCGTCACCACCGCCGCAGCAACCCCGATCACCGTCAGCGGCCGGGCGGCGATGACCGACAGATCGAGCAGCATCCCGACCGAGAGGAAAAACAGGCCGAGCAGCAGCGAGCGGAACGGTTCGATGTCGCTTTCGAGTTCGTGCCGGTACGGGCTTTCGGCGAGCATCACCCCGGCGACGAACGCGCCGAGCGCGATCGACAGGCCGAGCAGGTGCATCAGCGCCGACACCGCGATGACCACGAACAGGCCGGCGAAGACGAACAATTCCTGGTCGGCAATTCGCCCGACAAGGCGGAACAGGGGCCCGAGCAGGAAGCGCCCGGCGATGACCAGTCCGATCACCGCGGCCACCGTCAGCAGCGCCAGCTTGACCCCGGTCGGGGCCGCCGGATCGGGCGTCACCCGCGACATTGCCGCGACGATGGTGATCAGCGGCACGATGCTCAGATCCTGGAACAGCAGGATCGCGAAGGCGCGCTCGCCGCGCGGGGTGTTGAGCAGCCCGGCCGAGCGCAGCATCGGCAGCACCTGCGCGGTCGACGACAGGGCCAGCGGCAGGCCCAGCGCCAGTGCCGCCTCCCACGACGGGTTGAAGGCAATTTTGATGAACAGGCTGAGCGCGAGGCCGGCGAGCACGACCTGCGCCAGGCCAAGCCCGAAGATGTCCTTGCGCAACCGCCACAAGCGGCTCGGCTGAAGTTCGAGCCCGACGATGAACAGCAGCAAGGCGATGCCGATCTCGGTCAGCCCCGACAGCCGGTCGGGCTCGGTGATCAGGCCCAGAGCCTGCGGCCCGATCACCGCCCCGCCGACGATATAGCCCAAGGTCGCGCCGAGCCTGAGCTTGCGGAACAACAGCACGAACAGCAGCCCCGCGCCGAGCAGGATGGCGGAGGATTCGAGCAGCATCGAGGTGGCGTGGGCGGTGGTTTGGGCGTCGGTCACAAGGGCGAGCCCAAGGCTGCGGCCAAAGCGCGGAAGGGCAACAGGATCGCGCCGTGGCGCCCGGTTTTGGAGCGCGCCGGTGCAAGCGCCTCGAGCCCCGGCCAGGCGCCGGGATCATGGCGCTCGCCCGCGAGCCAGCCACTAAGCGCAGCCAATGCCGTTTCTATTGCCGCCCGGTCATTTCCAACCGCGTGCTTCGCGACCAGCGCCGCCGAAGCCTGGCCGAAGGCGCACGCGTGGACATCCTGGGTCAGCGCGGCAATCCGCCCCGCTTGATCGAGTTTGACGAACACGGTGAGGCGGCTGCCGCAGGTCGCAGACCGCCGATTGGCCGCGCAATCAACCGGGCCGAAGTCGTCCGCCGGCGGTGGCAGCGAGGCCGCGAGCCGCAGGATCTCGGTCGTGTAAACGGGCGCGTTCACGCCCGCCGCCAGGTCGTTCCCGACGGTCCGTCCTCGAGCAGGATGCCCTCGGCAGCCAGCTCGTCGCGGATGCGGTCGGCAGTGGCGAAGTCGCGCTCGGCCTTGGCGGCGTCGCGCTCGGCGATGCGCTGGTCGATCACCGAGGAATCGCAGTCGCCCTGGAACCAGCTTTCGCCGCTGTCTTCGATCAGCCCCAGTAATCGAGCGCTGGCGACCAGCGCCCCGCCATCGAGCGCGCCCAGCCGCGACAAGGCAAGGGGCGTGTTCAAGTCATCGCGCAAGGCTTCGAGTACGCCGCTATCGACCTCGCCCGGCGCTGCGCCAGAAGCTTTGCGATATAGTCCGTCGAGGGTCGCTTTCGACTGCATGACCAGGCCCCCGGTCCATGGCAGCGGCGAGCGATAATGCGCCGACAGCAGCGCCAGCCGTAGCGTCTCGCCCTTATGCGTTTTCAGCAGCTCCTCCGGCGTGACCACATTGCCGACCGACTTCGACATCTTCTCCGCGCCCATGTCGACGAAGCCGTTGTGGACCCAATATCGCGCCAGCGGGGCTCCGCCGTGCGCGCAGCGGCTTTGGGCGAGTTCGTTCTCGTGATGGGGGAAGACGAGGTCCAATCCGCCGCCGTGGATGTCGATGGTGTCGCCGAGATGGGCCTTGATCATCGCCGAGCATTCGATGTGCCAGCCGGGCCGTCCGCGACCCCACGGCGAATCCCAGCCGATCACTTGCGGCCCGCTCGGTTTCCACAGCACGAAATCCGCCGGGTCGCGCTTGTACGGCGCGATTTCGACCCGCGCCCCGGCGACCATCGAGTCGCGGTCGCGCCGGCTGAGCGCTCCATAATCGGGATCGCTCGGGACCGAGAACAGCACATGACCCTCGGCGGCATAAGCGTTGCCGCGCTCGATCAGAGTCGCGATCATCGCGATCATCGGTGCAATTTCGGCGGTGGCGTGCGGCGCGATGGTCGGCGGCGCGACGCCGAGCGCGCCCATGTCCTCGAGGTAGAAGCGTTCGAACCGCTCGGTGATTACCGCCGGCTCGACCCCTTCCGCCTCGGCCGCGGCGATGATCTTGTCGTCGACGTCGGTGACGTTGCGGGCATAGACGATCTGGCGCTCGGGAAATTCATGCTCGAGCAGCCGCCGAAGCGTGTCGAACACCACCGCCGGCCGGGCATTGCCGATATGCGCGCGGCCATAGACCGTCGGCCCGCACACATACATCGTCACCCGGTCGGGCTCGCCGGGAACGAAGTCGCGCTTCTTCCGCGCCATCGTGTCATAGAGCTGGATCATTGCGACCGCCGGCCCCGCCGCGCCTCGACGAAATCGACGATCCCGCGGCCGCTGGCGTTGAGCAATGGATAGGTTCGCGACCGGGTCATCCATTCGGGCCGGTCGGACTGCGGACCATAGACCATGTCGGTGCCAAGATTGGCGAGAAGGAAGAACAGGGCCGCGCCAATCAGACCCTTGATCGCTCCGAAGCCGCCGCCGAGCACCCGATCGACCGGCCCGAGAACCGATCGGCGGGTGCGCATTCCGATCGAATTGGCAAGCAGCTTGACCAGCACGAAGGCGGGAATGAACAGCAATGCAAAGGCCAGCACCGCGGCCGCGGCATGGGTGCTTCCCCACAGCCCATCGAGCCCGCGCGTCAGCTGCGTATGGAACAGCTTGAGCACCGCAATCGCGACGATCCACGCCAGCAGCGACATCACTTCATAGACGAAGCCGCGGACTAAGCCGATCGCGGCCCCGCCGATGATGAGCAGGAAGACGAAGATATCGAGCGCGGACATCGCAGCCGGGGCTAGCCGAGCCAAAAGCGCCGCGCCACCCCTTCAGGTCCGCTTCAGCTTGGCTTTTGGATAAGCGCGCCAGTTCGTGCCATGATATCCCCCGCGGGCCGCCGGTCCCGCGCCCCATTCCGAAAGGACGAGAATTGAAGCTCTTGCCCAGTGCCGCGCTGATCCTGCTGGCGCTGGCCGTGCCCACCGCCGCGCGCACGGTCATCCCGCCGGCCGACGATGCGCCGACTGCGGAAGTGCGGCGCTATTTCACCGAGGATCCAGACGCCCCGGTAGTCGCGCCCAAGGGCTATGACATCACCGTCGTCGAATATGTCGATTATCAATGCCCCTATTGCCGGTCGAGCGCGGCGGCGCTCGATCAGCTGATGGCGCGCGACAGGAAGGTCCGCGTGATGTTCCGCGACTGGCCCATCATCGCCCCTGAATCGCGAGTCGCGGCAGAGGTCGCGCTGGCCGCCAAATATCAGGGCAAATATCTCGCCGTTCACAAGGCGCTGCTGGCGGCGCCGCGCCCGCTCGATCTGGCAAAGATCCAGGCCGCCGCGGTCGAGGCCGGGGCCGATTTGCCGCGGCTCAAGGCCGACATGAAGGCCCATCGCGGCGACATCGACGACCTCCTCGAGCGCAATCAGGATCAGGCGCTGATGCTCGGCTTCACCGGCACGCCGGGCTTCATCATCGGCAATTTCCAGAGCTTTGGCGGGGTCACGCTCAAGGGGCTTCAAGACACCGTCGCCCAAGCCCGCGCCAAGGCCAAAGGTCTGCCCCCCGCCAGCAGCAAAGCGCGGCGCCCCAGGAAGTAGCGGCTAGCGCTCGAGCAAGTGTTCGGCCAGCGCGCGCAAGTTGGCGAATTCACTGATCCTGAGGCCCTCGACCGGCTTGGTTCCCTTGGGCACCCAGGCGCTGGTGAAGCCGAGCTTGGCCGCTTCCTTGAGCCTGAGGCCGAGGTGAGCGACCGGGCGGATTTCGCCCGACAGCGCGATTTCGCCGAGCACCACGCAGTCGCCCGGCACCGGCCGCTCGGTCAGCGCCGAGATCAGCGCCCCGGCCACCGCGAGGTCGGCGGCGGGGTCTGACAGGCGGTAACCGCCGGCGACGTTCAAATAGACTTCGGCGGTGGCGAAACTCATGCCCGCCCGCGCCTCGAGCACGGCGAGCACCATCGCCAGCCGGCCGCTGTCCCAGCCGACCGCCGCCCGGCGCGGGGTCGCGCCGCTCGCCAGCCGCACGGTCAGCGCCTGCAACTCGACCAGAACCGGCCGCGACCCCTCGATCGCGGGGAAGACGCTGGTGCCGCTGACCGGCTCGCCGCGGTGGGTCAGGAACAACGCCGAGGGGTTGGGCACCTCGCTCAGCCCCGCCCCCTCCATCGCGAAGACGCCGATCTCGTCGGTCCCGCCGAAGCGGTTCTTGCATGCCCGGAGGATGCGATATTGATGGCTTCGCTCGCCTTCGAAGCTGAGCACCGTGTCGACCATATGTTCGAGCACGCGCGGCCCGGCGATGGCGCCATCCTTGGTGACATGGCCGACCAGCACCACCGCGCTGCCGCGTTCCTTGGCGAACCGCACCAGTTCCTGCGCCGAAGCGCGGACCTGGCTGACGGTCCCGGGGGCGCCCTCGATCAAATCGCTGTGCATGGTCTGGATCGAATCGACGACGAGCATGGCCGGTGCCTGCCCCTCGCCCAAGGTGGTCAAGATGTCGCGCACGCTGGTCGCCGCGGCGAGCCTGACGGGCGCGCTGCCGAGGCCCAGCCGGACCGCGCGCAGCCGCACCTGCTCGGCCGATTCCTCGCCCGAGACATAGACCACGTCGCGGCCGCCGCTTGCCAGCCGCGCCGCGACCTGGAGCAGCAGGGTCGACTTGCCGATGCCGGGGTCGCCGCCGACCAGCATCGCCGATCCGGGCACGATCCCCCCGCCGATGGCGCGGTCGAATTCGGCAATTCCGCTGGCGATCCGTTCCGGCAATGCGGCGGGCGAATCGAGCCCGACCAGCGCCAGCCTGCGGCCGCCCCCCTGAAGGTTGTGCTTGGCAGCGAAGATGTTCGACACCTGCGCCGATTCCTGGACCAGGCTGTTCCATTCGGCGCA
>JARXKO010000052.1 GCA_030271595.1 Pseudomonadota bacterium
CCAGCGCCTCGCCGATGCGGTCCTTGTTGCGCGGGATGATCGCGGTGTGCGGGATTGGCAGGCCGAGCGGGTGGCGGAACAAAGCAGTGACCGCGAACCAATCGGCGAGGCCGCCGACCATCGCCGCCTCGGCGAACGCCTTGAGATAGCCAAGGGCCGGGTGGAGCGTCTGGAAATAGCGCGCGGCGATGAACACCAGCGCCGCCACCACCAGCAATCCGGTGGCGGCGATCTTCATCCCGCGGGCGCCGGGCTGGGCGGGATTGAAGCGGGTGCTCCGGCTTTTGCTCAACGCGGTCATCGCCGCTCAATAGCCGAGCTTGGCCGAAGGTTCACTCCGCGGCGACGGGATCTGGCCTCCGCTGGGCATCGCTGCCGATAAAACGGT
The DNA here is from genome assembly GCA_030271595.1 of Pseudomonadota bacterium. GTDB lineage: Bacteria > Pseudomonadota > Alphaproteobacteria > Sphingomonadales > Sphingomonadaceae > Sphingomicrobium. The sequence continues at coordinate 389 of JARXKO010000052.1, forward strand.
CGAACAGGCGCCCGATCCGGCGCTCGATCGAGATCGCGATCGAGAAATAAGCGGGCACCAGGAGCAGGGTCAGGATGGTCGAGAAAATCAGCCCGCCGATCACGGTCACGCCCATTGGCGCGCGCCAGCTGCCGTCGCCGCTCAAGGACAAGGCGATCGGGAGCATGCCCGCGACCATTGCGACCGTGGTCATGACGATCGGCTGGGCGCGCTTGTGCCCGGCTTCGTAGATCGCCTCGTTCTTGGCCATTCCCTGGTTGATCATCTCGACCGCGAAATCGACCAGCAGAATCGAGTTCTTGGCGACGATTCCGAACAGCATGAGGATTCCGATGAGCACCGGCAGCGAGACCGGCTGGCCGGCGACGTGGAGCGCGATCGCAGCGCCCAGCGGGGCCAGGATCAGCGAGCCCATGTTGACGAACGGCGACAGGAAACGGCGGTAGAGCAGCACCAGCACCGCGAATACCAGCAGGATTCCGGCGCCGAGCGCGAGCAGGAAATATTTGATCAGTTGCGCCTGCCATTTCTGGTCGCCGAGATCGAGTTTGGAGACGCCGAGCGGCAAATGCTTGACCGTCGGAAGCTCATTGATCTTGGGCCACACGTCGCCGCTTACCAGGCCGGGAGCGAGGTCGGCGCCGACCACGGTACGGCGGATCTGGTCGGTCCGCTGGATCGTCGTCGGACCCGATCCGAAGCCGATTTCGGCGACCGACTTCAACGGCACCGAGCCACCGCTCGAGGTCGGCACCGGCAGGTTCTCAAGCGTGCCGATGTCGCGCCGGGCATATTGGGACAGCGACACGGTGATCGGCACCTGGCGGTCGGCGAGCGAGAATTTGGCGCTGTTCTGTTCGATGTCGCCGATGGTCGCGATGCGGATCGTCTGGCTCAGTGCAGCAGTGGTCACGCCGAGATCGGCGGCGAGGTCGAAGCGCGGCTTGACGGTGATTTCCGGGCGCACCAGATCGCCACCGACGCGCGGCGCGCGAAGCCCGGGGATGGAGCCCATTTCCTTGGCGATCTGATTGGCCGTGGCGAACAATTTGTCGGGGTCGTCCCCGCCCAGATAGAGCATGATATCGCGGCCAGCGCCGTCGGGGCCGCCGCCATTCTGGCTCTGGAAGGTGACCCGTGCATCGGGGATCGCCGACAGGGTCGGCGCCAGATTGCGCTCGAACTCGGTGCTCGTGACCTTGCGCTTGGCCTTGAGGACGATGGGGATTCGCGCGGTGCCGATGCGAACCCGCTCGAACACCCGGTCGACGTTGGGATCCTGGCGGACGATATTGGCGACCTTGTCGGCCACGGTTTCGGTCTGCTCGAGCGTCGTGCCCGGCGGCAGGAGGATGCTGACCGCGGAGAAATTGAGATTGAGCGGCGGCTGGAAGGTCATCGACAGGGTCGAAAACATCAGCATGCTGAGCGCGAAGGCGCCAAGGCCGGCACCAACCATGTAGGTGCGATGGTCGCGGAACAAGGATTTGACCTTGCCCCAGAAGCCCGGATGCGACTGCCGGTAGGCATGGGCCTTGGTGGTGTCGAGACTCCAGTTGAGGGTCGTCAGATACCAGTCCATCCATTTGAAATTGGCATGCGGCTGGACGCCGTGGCTGCGCAGGAAATAGGCCGCGACCAGCGGCGTGATCATGCGCGCCACGAGCAGGCTCATCAGCACCGAGACGACGACGGTAAAGCCGAACGCCTTGAAGAACTGGCCCGAAATGCCGGGCATTAGCGCGACCGGCAGGAACACCGCGACGATCGCCATCGTCGTCGCCAGCACCGCGAGGCCGATTTCGTCGGCCGCGTCGAGCGACGCCTGATAGGCCGATTTGCCCATTCGCATGTGTCTGACGATATTCTCGATCTCGACGATCGCATCGTCGACCAGCACCCCGGCGACCAGACTCATGGCCATGGTCGACATGAAGTTGAGGTTGATCCCGAGCAGGCTCATGAACCAGAAAGCGGGGATCGCCGACAGCGGGATGGCGAGCGCCGAAATCAGCGTGGCGCGAATGTCGCGGAGGAAGAGAAGGACGACGAGCACGGCGAGGATGGCGCCTTCGACCAACCCCTCCATCGCCGATTTATATTGCGCCTTGGTGTAATCGACCTGGTTGAAAATCTCGTTGAACTTGACGTTCGGATTTTCCTTTTCGACCTTGCGCAGCTCGGCCCATGCCTTGTCGTAGGCAGTGACTTCGGACGAGCCCTTGGCCCGGGTGACCTCGAAGCTGACCACCTGGTGGCCATTCATCTTGGCCTTGGTGACCTGCTCGGCATAGCTGTCCTTGACCTCGCCAAGGTCGGCGAGGCGGACGAAACGGCCGCCGGGAAGGGCGATCTGGGTCTGCGACAGCTGGTAGGCGTCGCGGGCATTGCCGAGCACCCGCACCGATTGTTGCGATCCGGCGATCTGGGCCTGGCCTCCCGGCGCGTTGATGTTCGACTGGCGTAGCTGGGCATTGACCTGGGCCGCGGTAATGCCCTGCGCCTGGAGCGCGGTCGGATCGAGGATGACCCGGATACGCCGGTCGACCCCGCCGGTGCGCTCGACCGCGGCGACTCCTTCGACCCCGAGCAGGCGGCGGGCGACGCTATTGTCGACGTACCAGCTCAGTTCCTCGAGGCTCATGTCGGTCGAACTGGCGGCGGCATAGATGATGGGATCGCCGGCGATGTCGATCCGGGTCACCTGGGGCTCGAGGATGCCGTCGGGGAGGTTGCTGCGGATCTGCGAAATGGCGTTGCGGACATCGTTGATGGCGCGATCGGTCGGGGTGCCAATCTCGAACTGGACGAAGGTCGAGCTGTCGCCCTCGCGGACGCTGCTGTTGATCTCGTCGACCCCGCTGACCCCGCGAATCGCCGATTCGACGCGCTGAGTCACCTGCGATTCCATTTCGGCCGGCGCCGCCCCCGGCTGGACCACGTCGACCTGAGCGGCGGGGAAATCGATGTCCGGATTATTGTTGACCTGCATCCCGGCGAAGGAAATCAGGCCGGCCAGCATGAGCCCGACGAACAGGACGATCGGCGGAACCGGGTTGCGGATGCACCACGACGAAATGTTGCGGAAGTTCATCGCTTCACTGCGCCTTCTGGCGCTTGGGCGCGACCTTCTGCCCGGGGTTGAGGAACGGCCCGGCCGACAGCACGATGGATTCGCTGCCGCTCAGCCCCTGGGCGATGCTGACCCCCGAATCATTGACCTGGCCGATCTTGACGCCGCGACGCTCGACCTCGTTCTTGCCGTTGATGAGATAGACGTAATTGCCGTTCTCATCGCTCAGCACCGCGCTTTGCGGAAGGACCGGAGCAGTGGTCGCGCCGGCGCTGATCTTGACCTCGGCGAAGCCGCCAGGGCGGATCGCATTGTCATAGGGCACGGTGATCCGGACTTCGCCGAGGCGCGACTGGGGATCGATCACCGGTTCGACCTGCCACACCGATCCGGCATAGCTTCGATCGGAACCGACCGGCGTGACCGAAGCCGGCATTCCACTGTGGATGAAGGCCAGATCCTGTTGCGACAATTGCGCTTTCAACTCCATCTGGCCGCCCTCGGCGAGATGGAACAAAGCGCCCGAGGCAGGGCTGACGATCTGGCCAACCTCGACCGCGCGCGACAGGATAAGCCCCGCGGTCGGCGCCGTGACATTGAGCTGGCCGATCTGGGCGCGCTGGGCACCGAGCACGGCCTGCGCAACCCGCACCTGCGCATAAGCGGCATCGCGGATCGCCTTCTTGGAATCGATCTCGGCCTTGGAGACGAAGCCGCGCCCCTGAAGCGCCAGCGCGCGATCGTAATTGGACTGGGCAAGCGCGGCATTGGCGCGCGCCGCCTCAACCTGGGCGGCAAGTTGCGCCGCCTGTTGCGCCTGGACCGAGCGGTCGACCACCGCCAGCGCCTGACCGGCGCGGACCCAGCTTCCGGCATCGACCAGCACGCGCACGACTCGCCCGCCCTGGCCGGCGATTCCGACTGGCTGGTCGCGGCGAGCGGCGAGCGGGCCACTGGCGCTGATCGTCCGCCCGACCTGGGTCTGGCCGGGGACGACGACGGTAACGCTCGGGATCTGTCCCTGGCCACCGGCCGCCGATGTCCCAGCCGCGCCATCGGGCTTGGCGGCGTTCTTGCCCGTGAACATGGCGAGCGCGATCATCGCCAGCACGAATGCGGCGATGCTGCCGATGATTATCCATCGCCGGCGGCGCGAACGGTCCACCACCACCAGCGTGTCGGAGGAATGAATGGTGGTTTCGCGATTCATCATTCGGGCCCGTGTCCAAGATTGGGGTTGCTCATCCAGGTAGCTGTGTTACCCAAATAAGTCACCTGATGCAACACACTCCTTGCGGGCTCGCCGCGCCAATGCTTTTCGATGAACGGCGGCACTTGAACGCCAAGCGCGCGGTGGCATGGTCCAAACCTAAGGGCCGACTGCCCCCGAGTCGCCGCGGCACAGGAGTAAAACAATATGCTCGAGCATTACGGGATCATCGTGTGGATCGTCATTGGCGGACTCGCCGGCGCGATTGCCAAGCTGCTCATGCCGGGCCGCGACCCGGGCGGGTGCATCATTACCGTTCTGCTCGGGGTCGCAGGAGCCTTATTGTCCGGATTCCTCGGCCAGAAGTTGGGCTGGTACAAGCCCGGCCAGGGGGCCGGTTTCCTCGCCGCGGTTGTCGGTGCTTTCATCCTGCTGCTGCTCTATCGACTGATCGCCGGTCGCCGCCGCTGACGGCTTTGGCGTTCAGCCCGCGGCCATGCCTGGCCCGCAATGGTTCAGGCGACAATTTTTTCGAAAGGACATGACATGCGCAAGACCCTGATCGCGGCGCTGTTGCTCGGCGCCGCCGCGCTCCCCGCAGCCGCCTCCGCCCAGCAGGCGACGATCACCCAGGTGATTACTGGCACCAGGCTCGATATCAATGCCACCGGCTCGGTCAGCCGGGTGCCCGACATCGCGGTGATCAGCGCCGGCGTGGTGACCCGCTCGGCAACCGCCGGCGGTGCGATCCGCGACGCCGCGGCGCGAATGGCCCGGGTCCGTTCGGAACTGACCCGTGCCGGGGTCGCCGACCGCGACATCCAGACCAGCACCATCAGCCTCAACCCCGATTACGTGTATGAGAATAATCAACCGCCCAAGCTGACCGGCTACAATGCCTCGAACCAGCTCAGCGTGCGCTTTCGTGAAATCGCCGATGCCGGCAAAATCCTCGATGCCCTGGTCGCGGTCGGCGCCAACCAGATCAACGGGCCGACCCTGACCCTCGACCATCCCGAAGCCGCGCTCGACGAGGCGCGAGGCAAGGCGATCGCGGCGGGCCGCGCCCGCGCCGACCTGTATGCACGGTCGCTGGGCCTGCGCGTGGCGCGGGTCGTCGCGGTGAGCGAGAGCGGCGGCTATTCCCCGCCGCCGCCAATGCCGATGGTGATGTCGGCCAGGGCCGAAGCCGCCGATACCAAGATCGACCCGGGCGAGCAGAAGCTGGAGGTCAATGTGGCGATGACGTTCGAACTTCAGTAATTCGTCAGTCCCAAAAACGAAGAAGGCCGCGCAACCCGGGTGGGTGCGCGGCCTTCCGCTTTTCGCGTGCCGAGCCGTCTAGCGGACCGAGCCCCGGCGAACCAGGTTGACGATCGCCAACAGGACGACCGCGCCGAGCAAGGAATAAAGGAAGCTCTGAACGGTAATGCCGTTGTTGAGCGAAGCCGCGCCGCCAAGCAGGAAGCCGGCGATAGCGGCACCGATGATGCCGACGATGATATTCAAGAATACGCCCTGTTGAGCGTCAGTGCGCATGACCATGCTGGCAAGCCAGCCGCAAACGCCACCCACGATCAGCCAAATAAGAATTCCCATGTGCGTTCCCTCCTGTATCCGCGGCCACCTGCCGGCGTCCGTCCGGCATCACAGACGCGTGATGCGCGCCGGTTGTTCCGGATTCGGAAGGTTCTGTCCAGTTTTCGTGCAAAAAATACGCAAAATGTCGCCCACCCGACGCTTCTTGGCGGGTGGTCGCCTAAGGACTCAATAGCGCTGCTGGCGCTCGTATTGGTCGCGATATTGCTTGATTCGGGTGACTCGCAGGCCCGGCATGCCGCTGCGGTCGACCGCGCGCTGCCAGCTGGTGAATTCTTCAAGGCTTATCGAATAAAGTTTGCAGGCGTCGTCGACGCTGAGCAGACCGCCGGCAACGGCGGCGACCACCTCGGCCTTGCGGCGAACGACCCAACGCGTCGTGTCGGCCGGCGGCAAGCTGTCGAGGGTCAGTGGCTCGCCGAGCGGTCCGATGACCTGCGCTGGACGAATCTTCTGGTTCTCGAGCATTGGATTACACCTGCTTAATCATTGATACTGGCAACTGCTTAAACCCCACGCGTTGAAAATATTCTGAAGCGCACTGGTTAACGGGCGAGTCATTCCGCCTTCGACTCCTTTAACGATTTGAGTTCCTCGGCGAAGGCGCCGCCCAAATGCTTGACCGCTTCCCGCCAGCCTTCGCTCGACGACAGATAGCAGGCCCGGGCATTGTCCCTGGCCGGCTGCTGCACGAGGGCATTGCGCTCGAGCAGCGCGAGCAGCTCGTCGAGTTCAAGCGCTTCGCCGTCCGCCGGCCGGATGTCGCCTTCGTAACGCGCCAATGCACTCCTCCACGTCGGTCTTCGTGCCACCGTCTAGCCGGGAGGAGTGAAATTCGGGTAAAGAGCGCCGCACAACCTCCGATGCTGATCGATTTCAACCTTCGCCGCCCGCTGGGCGATGCCCGGATCGTCGTCGCCATGTCGGGCGGGGTCGACAGCTCGGTCGCGGCCGCGCTCGCCGCCCGGACCGGCGCCGAGGTGATCGGGGTCACGCTCCAGCTCTACGATCACGGTGAGACCGTCAGGCGGTCGGGCGCGTGCTGCGCGGGCCAGGATATCTACGATGCCAAGCTGGTCGCCGACCGGCTCGGAATCGCTCATTACGTGCTCGATTATGAAAGCCGTTTCCGCGAGGGCGTCATCGATCGCTTCGTCGACGAATATGCACGCGGGCGGACGCCGGTACCCTGCGCCGCGTGCAACCAGGGGGTGAAATTCGTCGACCTGATCGCGTTCGCGCGCGAGCTTGGCGCCGATTGCCTGGCCACCGGCCATTATGTGCGGCGACTGGTCAATGGCGGCCGGGTCGAGCTCCACAAGGGCGCCGACGAGCGCCGCGACCAGAGCTATTTTCTCTACGGCACGACCCGCGACCAGCTCGATTTCCTGCGTTTTCCGGTGGGCGGATTGCCCAAGCCCGAAGTGCGGCGGATCGCGGCCGAGGTCGGGCTCGAGGTCGCGGCCAAGCCCGACAGCCAGGACATCTGCTTCGTCCCCGACGGCGATTATGCGAGCCTGGTAAAGAAGCTCCGGCCCGACACCGACCGGCCGGGGGCGATCGTCGATCTCGAAGGGCAAACCCTCGGCAGCCACCGCGGGCTGGTCCATTTCACCGTCGGCCAGCGGCGCGGGATCGATATCGGCGGCCAGTCCGAGCCGCTCTATGTGGTCCGAATCGAACCCGAGGAGCGGCGCGTGGTGGTCGGGCCGCGCCGGGCGCTCGCGGTTCAAGCGATTCGGGTCGAGAGTTGGAACTGGCTTGGCGAGGATCAGTCGGCGGTGGCGGTCAAGGTGCGCTCCCTGGCACCGCCCGCGGGCGCAGGCCGCGACGGTGACTGGCTGCGCTTCGACAGCGCCGAATATGGAGTCGCGCCGGGCCAGGCGGCGGTGGTCTATGACGGCACGCGCGTCCTCGGCGGCGGGGTGATTGCGGAAACGCTTGCTTCGGCGGCGCTGGTCGCGGCCGCTTAACCCAGCAGCTTGGCGACTTCGGCCCTGCTTAGCGGCCGGCCGAGCTGCTCCATCCGGCACTGCTCGGGCCGCTTATCGGGACGGCGGCGAAGCAGCTTGGTGCCGTGGCGGAAGCGGTCGCCGGTGACTTGATCGTACAGCACTTCGACCACGATTGCGGGCTTGATCGCAATCCATTCAGCCGAGCGATCGGTGGCCCATCGGCTGGGCCCGCCTGGCGCCTTGCCGGTAAAACCGCTGCCGCCGGCGAGCGAATCGAGCTCTTTGCTCCAACCCGCCCGGTCCTTGGCCGCGATCGACGACGTGAAGCCGACATGGTGGAGCAGGCCGTCGTCGCCGTAGAGGCCGAGGAGAAGCGAGCCGACTCCGGTGCCGCCGCTCTCGCGCCGGAATCCGCCGACGACGCAATCGGCGGTGCGCCGCGCCTTGACCTTGACCATCGCCCGCTCGCCCGGGCGGTAGGGATCGGCGAGGCGCTTGCCGATGACCCCGTCGAGCGCGGTCGAGCCGGCATCGAACCAGCCGGCGGCCTCGTCACGGTCGGTGGTGGCGGGTGACAGGCGCAGGTACCCGCCGACCTCCTTAGCGAGCATCCGCTCGAGCGCTGCGCGGCGCTCGGT
>JARXKO010000053.1 GCA_030271595.1 Pseudomonadota bacterium
TCGGCTTCAACTGGGTCTCACCATTCGGTCCTTTGCGGATCGACATCGCCAAAGCCATTCTCAAGCAGAAGGGCGACGAAACCAAAATCTTCAGCTTCAACGTAGGAACCTCATTCTGATGAAAAATTTGCTCGTTTCAGCCGCCGCAGCGGCATCGTTCATTGCCCCCGCTGCGGTTCAGGCCCAGGCGCTCCCTGCGGCCGTCGTCGCCGTCGTCGATCTCGACAAGGTGACCAGCGACTGCACGGCCTGCAAGACCGCCGCGGCCTCCCTCAAAAGCCAGGCAAGCTCCCTCCAGGCGCGCGAAACGTCGCTCGAGGCCCCGCTCAAGACCGAGGCCCAGGCGATTCAGGCCGCGATCGACGCGCTTGGCGGCAAGCAGCCCGATGCCGCGCTCCAGGCGCGGGTCAAGGCCTTTCAGGCCAAGCAGCAGGCCGGCTCGGCCGAGCTTGGCGCCAAGCAGCAGGAAATCCAGCGCAACCAGGCCTATATCCAGCAACAGATCTCGGCCAAGCTCGGCCCGGTTTACCAGCAGGTCATGCAACGCCGTGGCGCCAATGTGCTGGTCGAGGCCGGAGCAACCCTTGCTGCCAGCGCCGCGATCGATGTCACCGCCGACGTCACCGCCGGCCTCAATGCCAGCCTGCCGTCGATTTCGGCCAACGCCCCGGCCCAGGCCCAGCAGCAGCCGCAAGGCCGCTAATCCGACGATGAGCGAGCAGCCGGCAAGCGCCGCCTCCACCAGCCTCGATATCCGGCAGGTGATGGCGGCGCTTCCGCATCGCTACCCGATGCTGCTCGTCGACCGCGTCGAGCGCCTCGAGAAAGACGTGTCAATCACCGCGATCAAGGCGGTGACCATCAACGAGGGGTTCTTCCAGGGGCATTTTCCAGGCCGCCCGATCATGCCCGGCGTGCTCATCGTCGAGGCTCTGGCCCAAGCCGCGGGCGTGCTCGCGGTCGAAAGCCTCGGCCTCGCCGGCTCTGGCAAACTGGTCTATTTCATGGCCATCGACGGAGCCAAGTTTCGGGCCCCGGTCGAACCTGGCTGCTTGCTCCAGCTCGATGTCGAATTCGTCCAGAAACGGTCGAGCGTGTGCAAATTCTCCGGCCGCGCGAGCGTCAACGGAAAGCTCGCCGCCGAAGCCAATTTCACGGCGATGATCGCGGACCCGCCTTCAGGCTGATACCGGCGAACACCCCGAGTCCTTCGGTCCGATACCCGGCCGAATCCTGGTATTTCTGGTCGAGCAAATTGGAGCCGCGGGCGAATAGCTCGACGCCGCTGCGAAGCGCATAGGCAACGCGCGCTTCGGCCAGCCAATAGGACCCGAGGCGCACGATATCGTAGGGAAAATTGTCCCGCCGGTCGCGATGCTCGCCCACATAGGCGATCGACGCGGCATAGCTGAACCGGCCGGCGGCGCCGTCGGCGATCAGCGCCCCGCTGTGACGCGGGCGGCGCAATTCGATCGCTTGTTGATTCGGCGTCGCGGTCGGTTCGGTGGCGTCGAGATACGCATAATTCGCTGACAGGTGCAGCCGATCGGACGGCGCCCAGCCCATCTCCGCCTCAATTCCGGCGCGATGGCTGGCACCCGCGCGGTTGATGGTCGATGTCTGAAACGTAACCGGGTCGAAGGTGTCGACGATCTCCTTGCTCAAGTGCTGGCGATAGGCGGTGAGTGCAGCGTTGAAGCTGCGCTTGCGAAATCGAATCGAGGCTTCAAACCCGCGCGAGGTTTCGGCGCTAAGTGATGGATTACCAACGAAGTTGCCGGGGAAAAACCCGTACAAATCAAAGAAAGTCGGTTGGGCGATGCCCTCGCCATATGAAGCTGCGACTGCAAATCCTCCGCCGGCGTCGACCAGCGCCGATGCGCGCACTGTGGTGGCGTCCTTGAAGCGATTGAAGACATCATGGCGAAGCGCGACATCGGCGGACAAACGCCCGGCGTCGCCGCGCCATTCGACCGTCACCGCCTGATGATTTCGGTCGCGGTCCTGGTTGGTCAAACCGCCGAACGCGACGTCGCGCGAGTGGAAGCGTTCCTGTTCAACTTCGACCGCTGCGATGACGCGGTGATTGATCTTGCCGGTGGTGAAGCGGCGTTCGATTTGCGCCTCGGCGTTGAGCCTTTGCCCCGCCGTGCGGTTGACCGGGTCGCGGCCGAGAAAATTGCGGTCGGTGGACGTCAGCAGCGAGCCCGACACATGCCCGGCCCAGTCCGACTCCTGACTGCCGCCTTCGATCCACAATCGGCCCGCGGCGAGCCGGTTGCGGCTGTTGTCGAGGGTATCCTTGTGGACAAAGGTAACCGGGTCGTAGCCGTCAAAATCGCTTCTTCCCGAAAGCACAAAGCCCGACGCCCCCAAGCGGAGGGACGGGGCCAAGGGGTAGATGGCCCTGACCCGCGCAGAGAGGTTGCGATAGCCGTCTTTGTCCCCGCCGGGGCTGCCGAAGCTGTCGATCCCGATTGCCCGCTGCCAGCCAATTGCACCAGCCAGCGCCGCTCCGCCCGCTTCGAAGCCCCCCGCAGCGGAGGCGCGGCGAAAGCCGAAACTTCCGGCTTCGCTCGATGCGGAAAAGCCCGGGTTGGTGGACCCGTCAACGGCAATGACACCGCCAATGGCGTCGGCGCCCCACAGGGCCGATTGCGGGCCGCGCACGACCTCGACCCGCGATATCAGGTCGGCATTGAGCAATTCAAAGCGCGGCGTATCGCCGGCTGCCGGGTCATTGGCGCGAATGCCGTCGATGAACAGCAAGGTGTGATTGGCCTCGGCGCCGCGGATTCGAACTTCGCTTAGCGATCCCGCCGGGCCGATGCTGGTCACCGCCGCCGACGGAGTCAGCCGGATCAGGGCGGGGACCAGGGGTTCGCCGAGCCGTTCGACCCGCTCCGGGCCGATTACGGTGACGCTGGCCGCTGTATTCCTCTCGCGTTCCGGAGCACGCGAGGCGGTGATGACGATTTGATCGGCGGTGGTAATCGGTATTGGCATTGGGACCTCCATTGACGACAATTGCCGTCACGGAGGGTGCCGCGACTTGAGGTCACGGTCCGCCCACGCTCCGCGGCTGGTCCCGGCCGAAGAAACGGACGACGGATCGGGGCAGGTTCCTGACTTCGCCCTTGGGATCATCGACCCCGCCGGCACTTACAGTTGCGGGCACAGCGCCGGCTTTGCACCGGCTTCCCTTTGAACCGCCCCCGTCGGATCGAAACCCGTGGGCGGCACCTCGATCGAGGATCGTGCTACGCGCCGCGCGGACGGGCTGTCAAATTGCGCCTTGCCGGTTTATTCAGTGCCAATGACCAGCAATCGCACCCGCCTGATCGTCCTGCTTTTGGCCATCGTTGCGGCCGCCGCGCTTCGGCTCGTGCCGCATCCGCCCAATTTCACGCCGATCGGCGCGATGGCCTTGTTCAGCGGGGCCTATGTCGGGCGCCGCGCCTTGGCCTTCGCGGCGCCGCTTGCGGCCCTTGCGCTGAGCGATATCATCCTCGGTTTCTATCCCGGCATGATTTATCAATATGTCGGGACCGCGATTGCCGTGACGATTGGTTTGGCCGCTTTGTCTCTGAGCCGCGGTCCGCTGCGGGTCGGCCTTAGTGCCTTGGCCAGCGCGCTGCTGTTTTTCGCGCTCAGCAATTTCGGTGTGTGGCTCGGCAGCGGGATGTATCCGCGCAGCCTTGCCGGCCTCGCCGAATGCTATGCCGCCGCGCTTCCCTTCTTCCAGAACAGCCTCGCCGGCGATCTGTTTTATACCGTTCTTCTGTTTGGCGGGTTCGCAGCGGCCGAACGACTGGTCCCGACGCTTCGCGAAGGAACGCCGCAACCCGCCTGACCGGTTCGGTTGCAACTTCGCCGCCCGCCTTGTAAGGGCGCCGCACAATCTTTGGCTGCTGGTCGGTAACCAGCGGCGCATCCAGGGAAATTTGAGCGATGAAGTCCGAAATCCATCCCGATTATCACATGATCAACGTCGAAATGACCGATGGCAGCAAGTTCCAGACCCGGTCGACCTGGGGCAAGGAAGGCGACACGCTCCACCTTGACATCGATCCCAAGGTCCACCCGGCCTGGGTTGGCGGCAGCCGCCAGCTTCAAGAAGGCGGCCAGGTCGCGCGCTTCAACAAGCGCTTCGGCGGCCTTTCCCTCGGCAAGAAGTAAGCCCCACCTCCAGGTGACGGCGAAATATCCCTCGGCTCCCCCACTGGAGACCGAGCGGCTGATCCTGCGCGCCTTTCGCGCTGACGATCTCGATCCTTTATGTTCTATGTGGGGCAACGACGAGGTGGTCCGCTACATCGGTGGCACCAAGCTCGGCCGCGAGGACACCTGGCGGCGTTCGCTAGCCGCGACCGGGCAATGGCCGATCCTCGGCATCGGCTATTGGATCGCCGAATTGAAAGCCGATGGGCGTCTCATTGGGCAACTCGGGTTCGCCGACTTCAAGCGCGACATGACCCCAAGCATCGAGGGTGAGCCCGAGCTCGGCTATGTCTTCGACCCCAGTGTCCACGGCCGCGGCATTGCCTTCGAAGCCTGCGCTGCGGCGCTTCGCTGGGCCGATGGACATCTCGGCGGCCCATCGATCGCGGCGATCATTTCCCCCGGCAACGATGCATCGATGAAGCTGGCCGAACGGCTCGGCTTTGTCCGCCAGCCCGACGGCCTCTATCGCGGCGAAATCACGACCTTGTGGCGGCGCGCCGCGCGCTGATTACCAGCCGCCGCCGCCACCTCCGCCGCCGCCACCGCCCGTCGACCCGCCGCCGCCCGATCCGCCCGACGATCCGGGCGCGGTCGAGGCCGACGAAATGCTGCTCGACAGCGAACTGCCGATCGAATTGGCGAAACCGCCGGCGTCATTCCACGGGCTGTGGGAGCCGGCATACCAGGCAAAGCCCTGCCGCCCCGCAGCCGTCGCTGCCGCAAGCTGTGCCGAAAAGCGGTCGGCCCAGCGGTTCTCGACCGCCAGTGCGATCGCGTAGGGCAGGTACTGTTCGAACGTCTGGAGCGTGTCCGCCGGCGCTTGCATGCGGTCGAGCCGGTCGCGTTCGGTGATCGAAAGATATTGTTTGAACCCCGCGATCTTGTCGAGCAGTGCGCGGCCTTCGGCAGTCGGGGCGCCGATCCACGCGAATGACGACAGAGCCAGCGGAAGACCCGCCAGAACGAGCACGATCGGCTGCCACCGGCCCGAGCCGAGGGCGAGGCCGATGGTGCCCATCGCGGTCATCCCGGCGATTGCCACCAGCGCCAGCGAGGCGAGGCCGACGGCGCAGCCGACCAGCGTCGAATAGCTCCTTTTCGGAAGGAAATGCAGCCACGCCGCGGTTCCAATCGCAAGCAAGGGGATGAACTGGAATGCGCGCGGTGCAAGCCCGTCGGCGAGGACGATGGCCAAAGCGGTCACATAGGCGCCGGCCGCCCAGACCGCGACCGCCACACCTGCCCAGCCGTAATTGCGTTTGAACGCATGGTCTTCAAAGCGGGTCTTATACGCATCTTCGAGCACGCTCTTGGCGGCGCTGAAGGTGGCGTGGTTCTTGTTGTCGAGCTCGATTTGCGCGCCGGGCGCGACGAGGGTCGTGATCGCGGATTGTTCGGCCTCCTCGAGCGTGGCTTTGGGCGGGGTCGTCAGCCCCTCGATATATTTGTCACCGCCAAAGCCCAGAAAACCCTTTTCCTCGACCAGTTTGATGTGGCCCTTGACCCCGGCATCGACGATCGCCGCGGCGAAGGCGCGATTGTCGAGACCCTCCTTGACGACATAGCGCATCGCCGCCGGGCTGAGACCCTCGGGCGGCGCGAACAGCGGCACCACGGTCCCGGCGCGCGGATTACGACCGGCGCGCTGCCATGCATAATAAAGGAACCACAGGACCGCGAGCAGGCTTGCGCCGGCAACCAGCATCGGCAGCATATCGGTGATGAACCAGCCGAGCTTTTGATTGGCGCTTGGCGCATTCACCACGCCTTTGGGAAAAGCGGCGGCGACGGTCAGCCCTTCATAGGAGCCGAGCGGCGCTGTGGTCTCAAACCGGATCGATCCCGGGCGTTCATCAGTCACCGCGGCATCAGTGGCGGTCGACCCTTGGGACCCGGTATAAACCGAACGCTGGCCGAACCTGGCGGGCGAGGGCAGGGTGATGGTCGCGCTGGCGTGGTCGATCGGAAAGCCCCAGCCATTGCCGGTGACATTCCAGTAGAGCTCGTCATAATCCTTGAAATAGCCAAGCTCGCGCGTGACCCGGTAATGGATCCGGTAGCGATGCTCGCCCGGCGCCACGGTGGTGTCGGCCGAGCCGAGCTTGATGCGCACGCCATTGCCGAGCGATTCGCTCGCCGATTTGACCGGCAGGCCGTCGAGCGCGGCGTCGAGCAAGGTGAAGCCGACCTTCATCTTCCCGCCGTTGGGGATCGTGTAGCGGGTCGGGAAATCGCGGTAGATGCCGTGGTTGATCTGGCTGTTCTCGGCATTGACCCGGATCGCCTCGGTGACGTCGAGCGCGCCGTCCTTCTGGACCGCGACGACGCTGTCGAAGTCGAGGATTTTCTCTTCCGCCGCGGCCACGCCGGGCGCGGCAATCAAGGCTAGCGCAACCGCGGCCGCGCGCCACAGGCGGATCATGGTCAGGCCGCCGGCTTGGCGAACGAAACTTTGGGTGCGCTCTGGATGGCGGGGTCGTCGTCCTGATAGAACGGCTCCTCGGTGAAGCCCATCGGCCGCGCGATCAGCACCGAAGGGAACGACTGCACCGCGGTGTTCAAATCGCGGACCGTGGCGTTGTAATACCGCCGGGCGCTCTGCAATTCGGTCTCGATCGCCGCCAGCTGCGCCTGCAGGTCGAGGAAGTTCTGATTGGCCTTGAGGTCGGGATAATTCTCCGCGACCGCGAGCAGGCGGCCGATGATCCCGGTCATCGCGGTGTCGGCGGCGGCGGTCTGGGCGACGCTGCCGGTGGCATTGACCTGCCCCCGCAGCGCGGTGACTTGCTCCATCACTTCGCGCTCGTGGGT
Organism: Pseudomonadota bacterium; assembly: GCA_030271595.1. GTDB lineage: Bacteria > Pseudomonadota > Alphaproteobacteria > Sphingomonadales > Sphingomonadaceae > Sphingomicrobium. The sequence goes on from JARXKO010000053.1 coordinate 7,036, forward strand.
GGCATAGCCCTGGACCGTCTCCACCAGATTGGGGATGAGGTCGGCGCGGCGGCGCAGCTGGACGGTGATCCCGCTAAAGCCTTCCTTGACCAGGGCGCGCAGGCGCACCAGCCGGTTGTACAGGCCGACGACGAACAGCACCGCCAGGACAATGATTCCGATGATGATCAACAAGGTCAGCATGATGGTCCCCCTAACAATGGGCCAACATACCGAGGGGACGCCGCACTAGAAAGCCACAATCCCAGTGATCGTCCGATACGCACCGCATGAATTTGCTGGGCGGAAGCAATCGGTCAGTCGCTGCTCTTTACATCGCGCTCATGTCGCCAAAGCTGCCGACCTTCATTCTCACAAAAACTTTCACGCCGCCGGGGCGGTGCCCGTAATCCGCGTTGAACGCCGAGGGCACGAAATCCCTGGTCACGGAGGTTCCGGCGAATAGCGCGAACGGTCCTTGTTCCAGCAGCGCGCGTTCATAGCCAAGCGTGACCGCCCCGATCCATCGCGGACCGCCGGAGCCCCCGGCGTCCATGAGCGACAATTGGTCTGGCGTCACCTGGAGCAGTTCGGCGCGGCCAAACAGATTGTTCGCGCCGCGCTGAAGCACGGCTTCGGCGAGAAAGCTGTTTTCGGGTCGACTATGAGCAGCCTTGGCGCGGCCCCAGACGAGCGACGATCTCAACCTGAAATCGCGGATTTGATGGCTGGTGGAAATCCAGGCGGCGACGAACTTCTCATGCTCGGCACCGCCCGCATCGTTCGGAGACAGCACATCGGCATAGGAACCGCCAAAGGTGACGTGATCGTCTATTTGATGGGTCAGGCGAACGGCGTAGGAATCGGGGCTATGAAGGGGCAGGGGCCAGCGGATACTCTGGCCGCTGAAGGCCGTGGCCTCCAGCGATGTGCGCCCGTATCGATACGCCAGGCCGAGCACGGTCGAAACGTCATGGAAGCCATCCTGCATATTGTGGCCGAGCGGTGAGTCCGGGTTTCCCTCGGCGGAATCGCGATGCATGAACGGTACGGGCCCGAATGCAGCGCCGCCGCGTGGCGCGAACAGCAATGTCAATTCCTGATTGCTGGCGGCGCCAAGCTTGATTGTATCCCTGAATTCCACGGCCATCAGCGTGTCGTGCGCGTGCATCGCATCAAGGTTTTCGGTCTGCAGCAGCTGCGGCGTACCGATGCTGCCAACGGTCAGCTGTTCGAGCGAACCCATCACGCTGACATGGACGCTGTTCCGCGGCGACAAATCCTGGTCGAGCATCAGCATCCATGCGCCGGGGCCGGTCACGCGCTCTTGACCGCGCGGTCCTGACGTCGCGGAATAGACCAGGAACTGGTTGATCCGGATCATCACGGCCGGCTTGCGCTTGGCGGGCGCCGCCATGCACATCTTCATCGCCGGATCGATGGTCTGGCCAGCGGGACATGGGAGTGGCGCGGCCACATCGGCGGCGGGTGATTTCATGGCACCGCCCATGGGCGCCATGTCCTGGGCAGGTTCGACCGCCACTGCCTGGGCGTGCGCCGCCATTCCACAGCAAGTGAACAATGCGACCGTGGCGCGGACGATTGCCGGAATTGTGCCTTTTGCCCGACCGTTTTTGGGGATCAAGGGCATCCTCAAGCTGTTCCTGCGGTGCTCATGCTAGAAAGCGGCAATCCCGGTAATCGCCCGGCCCATGATCAGCGCGTGGACGTCGTGTGTACCTTCATAGGTGTTGACGGTTTCCAGGTTCGCGGCGTGGCGCATGACGTGGAATTCGGCGCTGATGCCGTTGCCGCCGTGCATGT